>CAYUAV010000903.1:0-1502 GCA_964442665.1 uncultured Bacteroidales bacterium | reverse complement strand
TGAAGAAATGGAATCAGCAGTAAATGGCGTATATGCAAAGCTGGCTTCAGCCTTTACTGATGATGCGTGGATTTATAACATTTTCTGCTCTGTTAACCTTAAAGGAGATGACCTTGGCGAAACCGATCCCTTTTATAAAGCACTCTATGAAAATTCAGAGAATTGTGGTAATGATAGTAACCCATTCTATCATTCGTGGAGCTTTTTATATAGTGTTATTGCCTCGGCAAACAACATTATCATACAGTTTGACCCTGAATTGGAGCAGGACGAGACTATTAAACGATTGTTAGGGGAAGCATATCTGCTCAGGGCCTATTGTTATTTCAGGCTCACACGTACTTATGGCAGGATCCCCTTAATACAGGATATTGAAATCGATTATACTTCGCAATTGCCTTCTTTCCGGGAAAATTACGAATTCATTGAGAGCGATCTGAAAACAGCCATGGCTCTGCTTCCGGAAAACAACAGCAATGCCCGTGTTCCTTATGTAACGCCGCACCGGGGCACTGCAAAAGCTTTATTGGCTGAATTATACCTGGCCTGGGCAGGTTACCCGGTCAACGATGATTCCAAATATGCCCTGGCTGCCGGTGAAGCCGGTGAGGTAATCGATAGCGCTGATTTTTTCGGCTTTTCATTGGAAGAGGATTTTGCCCATGTTTGGGATAAAGCCTACAGGTATAATTCTGAAACCGTGCTGGCATTATTTTTTGCCGATCCGTTTTCAACAGATAATTTGTCGGAAATCAATATGTATTATTATGGCTGGTGTCGTGACGACGATTACGGAACATTTCTATTGCATCCGGACTCATCGTGGTTAAAATTTTGGCATTTCGCCTCAGAAATAAATTTTTATAACAGGTATCCCAAAGGTTACAGGAAGGATATAACTTTTTATACAACCATTTATGTGCCCAATAAATATCCTTACTATCCACAAATTGATACCGGATATGTGTATGTCGATAGGGCCGAAAGTTGTACCAGACCTTTATATCGAAAATTTTTTTATAACCTGTCTTTCATACGCCGTGAAATAAATATTTTTACACATTATGTCGTTTATGGAAATTCAAAAGTGTATCTGCTACGATATGCCCAAATTCTACTAACCTATGCCGAGGCTATGGCCCGTTCCGGGCAACTCAACAGTGAAGCTTATGAAGCGGCCAACCAAATACGACGCAGGGCCTATCATGTCGATATTCATTCAGCTTCACCGTATGACATACCTTCTGGCTTATCGGCCGAAGCCTTTGCCGATTCGGTGATTTGGGAACGGGCATGGGAACTGGCCGGTGAGCCCGAAGGCCGCTGGTTCGACCTGGTACGGCTTGAAATGGTAGAGGATTTGCCCAATTTACGTAACCCTGACGAAGAAGGGTTTCCGGAAAGTACTGTTACAAAGGAGGATTATTTTTTCACGATTCCGGAAGAAGAACAGTTGTTAAATCCAAATCTGGCGGAGTAAAAAAATTTGATTATACAGGAAG
>CAYUAV010000902.1:0-1506 GCA_964442665.1 uncultured Bacteroidales bacterium | reverse complement strand
GCCTGTCTCTCCTCCGGCAAACATACTGTTTAGCTTGAAATATTCACTCCGGACAGGCAAAGTATTTAGTGGTATCAATATCAGAGCCGATTATAGAATTGTGGCACCACAAAATAAAATAGTGCCGCCCGAAATTAAAACGTCCGGTTATCAAACTATAGATATTTCTGCCGGGGTGCAGGTCAAATGGTGGAATCAACCTGTTTCGGTTAATTTCCAGGTGCAGAACCTGCTCAACCGTAAATTTTATTATCAATATAACAATTCCATTTGAGTACCAGATGGGAAATAAAAAGAATTCAAACAATTAAAATATAATAAATTATGAAAACACAAATAAGTTTTTTTGTATTGGCAATTTCAGCAACGCTATGGTTTACTTCCTGTAACAAGGATGATGAACCTGCAAAACCACAAATTAACAATCTGGAATTAGGTTCTCAGGATAGCAGACTGGCCATTTTGGGCTCCGACTTGCATGTAGAAGCAGAAATTATTGCAGAAGGGAAAATAAGCACCGTTCAGGTATTGATACATACAGAAAGTGAAGGCGAAGACGAAAAAAGCGCTATGGTTACGTTGGATGAAGGGAATTGGGAATTTGATTCAACCTATACCGAATTTTCAGGGTTGAAAAATACCACTTTTCATAAACATATTGACATCCCGGTAACTGCCGATACCGGTGTATATCATTTCCATCTTATTGTTACCGATATGGAAGGGTACCAAACCATGATTGAAGAAGAGCTTGAAATTCAGCAACCAACGGATGCAGTTTTTCCAGTGGTTACTATTGCAACAGCCCCAACAACAAATCAGGCTTTTACCGATGGCCAGGCAATAAGTATTTCAGGCTCTGTTAGTGATGATATAGCATTGGGCGGGATATATATTGGTCTGGTCCGTGTTGATCAAGGGTTAACAGATGCAGAGGTTAATGATGGCAATACCATCACATTACTTCATAATCATGACTTTCCAGTTCCTGCCTCATATAATTTTTCTGCAAGTATAGTTGTAGGGGCTGCAATGGATAATAATATTACCCCAAAACAGGTAACATGGGATGCCGGAGATTATTATATTGTTGTAAAATGCAAAGATGCCTTTGACGGAAACTGGACTTTTTCCAGCCATTATCCGGTTGTAATAAATTAGTAATATCTAATCATTTAACGCGGCAAGTTTCTTATAACTTGTCGCGTTATAAAACTTTTACAAAATGAGTATTTTTAAAACATCCACTTTAATATTACTGGTTTTGCTTCTAACAACCTGTAACAAGGAAACAGTTGACGAACAGAAACCTGTGATTGATATGGCCTGCAATGGAGCATTCCCCACAAATTGCGATACCCTCTATATTGGAGAAACTTTTATATTTAAAGCCTTATTTACCGATAATGCCGAACTGGGCTCATATAGTATTGATATACACAACAACTTCGACCACCACTCGCATAGTACCGATGTCGATGAATGTGAATTAGACCCGATAAAAAA
>CAYUAV010000901.1:0-1508 GCA_964442665.1 uncultured Bacteroidales bacterium | reverse complement strand
TTAGTCTCTTTAGCTCATTTTCCAATAACTGTAATCCTTTCACCATGAAATCGAAATGCCTTAAGTTACCTCCCGGATAACCGGGATCGAGTATGAAAAGAACCAGTAAGGGAAGATTTTTTGATGAAGCCATTTCGCCGGCAAAGAGAAGCGCCCAGTTATCAATTACCCGCTGATCGCGGATCATCCAATAAGCACCGGTACCCTTCGATATAGACTTATTACATAATATTCTTACTCTTTTTTCATTTACACGCTGCTTCATTTTCAGATCAAATCGGCTGCCTCTGCATCGAGATACCAGTCGAGTATGCCATTTTTCGGTATTATTTTGGCTGCCGGGTATTTTTTTGAGGGTGTTTCATGATTGATAATATTGCTGATTATTTCCTGTTTTTCCAGGCCTGTTGCCATAAAAGTCACACGGCGTGCCATATTAATTACAGTTCCTGTAAGTGTGATGCGTTGTTGTTTCGATTCCGGATGAACCGACACACAGCATATTTTCTGAGAATTAACAATATCAATCTGGCCAGGAAAAATAGAAGCAGTATGGCCATCATCCCCCACTCCGAGAAAAATCCAATCGAAAATAGGGATTCCGTTTTTTGAAGGAACCAATTGCAGTATCATCTGTGAATATCGCTCTGCCTCTTTCTCCGGATCGTTCTCTGCTTCTATTCTATGAATATTGCTTTCGGGAATATTGATAAGACTGAACAATACTTTGTTGGCACTTCCAAAATTACTTTCCTCATGCGAAGGAGGTACACAACGTTCATCGCCCCAAAAAAAATGTATTCTTTTCCAGTCGACCTTATTTGTTTTCTGCTGATCGAACTGGCTCAGATTATTAAAGAACAGCAGGGGTGTTGTTCCTCCCGAAAGAGCAATATACAGCGTATTTTTTGTAATAAACTGGTTATTGACATACCTGTAAAATTCTTCGGCAAGTGAATCGGCCATTATTTCAGGCTTTGTAAATATGCGTATATTAGGTTCCATTAACTTATAAATTATAATTCACAGTAAGTTCCGTCATTAGTCAGGTTTTTGCACGGGTAACGCCATGTCATGTTCTCACCTGCGATAATGTCATCGGCAATCTGCGGTCCCCACGATCCCGCCGGATAACCCTGGAGCGGATAATCAGGATGTTCATCCCAGTATCGTAAAAGCGGATCGAAAAATCTCCATGCTTCTTCGGCTGCATCACCCCGGGTATATAAGGTCGCATTGTTATTCATACAATCAAGAAGCAATCGCTGATAGGCATCCGGTAAAGCTTCCTCTCCTATATCGGAATAGTGAAAATCCATATTTACCTGTTGTACCCGGAAACCAATTCCGGGAATTTTCATTCCAAATTTAAGCAAAATACCTTCGTCAGGTTGTATTCTGATAACAAGTTGATTATCATGATTTAGTTCTAGTTCGCTAAAACAAAAAAGTTTATGAGGAGTTGGATTGAAGTGAATAACTGCCTCAGTAACCCTTGTGGGTAAACG
>CAYUAV010000900.1:0-1509 GCA_964442665.1 uncultured Bacteroidales bacterium | reverse complement strand
GACTGCCCTGTTTTCATTTGAAGATCTGGATACTGTGGAAGAACTTCGTTGCGTTGCATTTTGTTTTTCCTTGGTTGCAGTTGTATTGGTATTGGCAGTCTTCCTTGAAGTCTGATTATATGCAGTTGCTGCGATCAACAACATAGCCAATATTAACATCATTTTTTTCATCGCCTGAAATTTTACGTGTTCTTGCTTTCTGAGTTACAAATAGAATGCCAAAATTATAAACTCTTACAAATCAGATATATAAAAACGATAAATAGGTTATAAATAGAATCTAAATAAAACATGCAATGAATTAAATTAAGAAATATTATGAGATAAATCTTAATTTTGTCAGCTAATCTCATAAAAATGCCATTAAATATTCCCGATAAATTACCAGCAGTAGAGATACTGGAGAGTGAAAATATTTTTGTAATGAAAGAAACACGGGCGATTCATCAGGATATTCGTCCGCTGAAAGTCGTTATCCTCAATCTGATGCCTTTAAAAATAGCCACCGAAACACATATTCTTCGCCTGCTCTCGAATTCTCCTTTACAGATTGAGATTGTACTATTACATACTCAGGACCACAGATCAAAGAACACACCTCTGGACCATCTCGAATCGTTCTACAAAAACTTTTCTCAGATAAAGGATCAGAAATTTGACGGTATGATTATTACCGGCGCTCCAATCGAGCATCTTGAATTTGAAGAGGTCGATTACTGGAATGAACTTACCCGAATAATGGACTGGTCGAAAACACATGTAACTTCAACTATGTTTATTTGTTGGGGAGCCCAGGCGGGTCTTTACCATTTTTATAAAATTCCAAAATATGATCTTCCACAAAAAATGTTTGGAGTTTTCGATCATAGGATAAATAATACGTTGTTACCTATTATCCGGGGCTTCGATGAAGTTTTTCATGCCCCGCATTCACGCCATACTGAAATACGGCGCGAAGATGTCGAAAAAATTAAAGAGCTTGAAATTGTTGCCGAATCGCCTGAAGCAGGCATTTACCTGGTTATAGCGAAAAGCGGACGGCAAATTTATGTTACAGGTCATGCAGAATATGATCCGACTACACTTAAAGATGAATATGTACGAGACGTTAATAAAGGTCTTAAAATTGATATTCCCAAGAATTATTTTCGCAACAACGATCCGGAGGAGATGCCCAGGGTGCGGTGGAAAAGCCATGCCCATTTACTGTTTTCTAACTGGCTTAATTATTATGTATACCAGATGACACCTTATAATCTTGAAGATATACATTAGTCAGGAGAGAATTTATACAGTTATCGGATTTTTATAGTTATTAACAGTTTTCCAACAATTTAAGTAAAATAAATTGTTGAATTACAACTCTTTATTTTTTAACAAGATTGAGGAGGATAACATATGCTTGATTTATAATTCAACCCTTTAGGAGAATAATGTATCGCTATTTAATAATTTAATGAGTCTAGCGATGAATGAAACTCGACTCTTGCCATGATCGACAAGCTCGTC
>CAYUAV010000899.1:0-1511 GCA_964442665.1 uncultured Bacteroidales bacterium | reverse complement strand
TGTATAATCTACTCCATCCCAATCTTTAGCAAAATTACCAGTTCCATCATCTCGTAGAATAAAATGCACATTTATACTAAGAATTTTTACCTGCGCTGAACTTTTAAGTGCGGGTATTGAATTACAAGGAAGGCTATAGTAATATGTATCATCAATTACATCGTTGCCATTCCATTCTTGTGAATAAGTGATAACACATATAATTATATTCAATATAACAGAAATATATCGCTTGTTCATAATTTCACAAATTTTTGTATAAAAATTCTATCTCTATCAGATACTATTTTTATAGTATATAACCCGGAAGTCAAAGATGATATATCAAGAGAGCGGTTTATTTCCAGCATCTTTTTCTTAAAGATTGATTGTCCGTTTATACTAAAAATTTCAACATATTTAGAATACTCATTTAAGTTATTAAATTTTAAAATTAGTATTTCATCGGCTGGATTTGGAAAAATTCTTAAATAACTATCTTTTGTTAGATCATATATATATAATTTGTAATCTACAATTGTATCGCATGGTTTGTTCAAGTTAATTTTCAGATTTATTTCGTTATCTGAGTAACAGCGTAAATCTCCAATATCAGGGAGAAAATCAATAACATCACATGTATTATTAAAAACAGGATAAAATCCTCCATAATGTCCTACTCCTTCTACAATTTCAGTATATCCCCAAGCTGAATTTTCAATAGGCGAACATAAAAAAGTTTTTAAGTCGATCTCGTTTATTGATTGTATATATACTGAATCTATAATAACATTACCGAATTTATCCTCATTATTACAAGGATTGGAACCATCAGCATAAAATGCCATTGTATCACCTTTAGAAAGTGAGAAATTATATAATACTTTAAATTCACCTTCCCTGAAGTAAAAAATTGTGTCACCAGATTGATGAATATATTCATTTGTCCATCTTTCTATTTCTCCGGAAGAAGTGTAATATTTTCTTTCGATGATTCGTGCCGGGATCTCAACTATGGTTGTATCCTTAATAACAGAAAACTTCACGAACCCCTCTTCGGGAGGATTCCAATCCTCGACTTTTGAAAAATACCATTCGGCTCCTATCGGGGCAAATTCCCTCTGAGCGACTACTTTAGTTATCAGAAATAAGAAAAAAAACAAAAATTTAATTTTTCTTTCCATTTCATTCAAAATATTAATCCGTTAATATCATTTTTTCAATTCCTATAACCTGCCCATCGGCAATAAGCGAGTAATGATAAATTCCAGGCTGAAACTCATTACCATAAATTGTAATGTAACCATATTCCCTTTCGGTGACATTAATACATTTTAATTGTTTTCCCTGTAAATCATATATATACAAATATGCTTTCTGAATTGTAGATGGTAAAAAGTACTCAATGGTTGTGTTCTCATTAAAAGGATTAGGCTTTTTTTTACTTAAAAACACAGTATTTTCATGAATGTCTGTTTCATTATCAGCATCTTTAGTTTCAATAATCTTTGCTTTAAGTTTTTCATCTAATT
>CAYUAV010000898.1:0-1512 GCA_964442665.1 uncultured Bacteroidales bacterium | reverse complement strand
AAATAAGATCCTGAAAATATTCATGAGTAATAGTGTTACTATCCATCAATGCTATAACAACGAGACTATCCGGATCGTAAATATTTTTATAACTTTCATTGGCAGATGTGGACAACAGAATAGCAGAAATAAATATCAGAGAAAGACATTTTTTCATAGCTTACATGCCTTTTTTTAATATTTTATGGTGTAAAAATAATGTCAACCGTACCATTATCTGGATAATCAGGCACATTGTAAAACCAGTTAGAATGTACACCCTCACTAACTCCATCAATAATCAAATCAACCACCGATCCCTGAAAAGTCAATTCCACAGTCGACGATCTCGGAAAAGAGGTTGTCGTATCATTCGCCGTTATACTATTAGTATACCTATAACCACTGTTAAATTCAACTCTAAGGTCAATATAACCGTTGCCATTTATGGTAAATGTCACCTGACCTCTGTCTGATTCCCCCTGATACCCCGGCCATCCCCAGTCATTCGGCAGTCCTTTTATCGTGGTATCGGAGAGCGCGCCGGAATAGAGCATGAACCTGTCAATCGAGCCCTGGAAATTATTGCCGCTCCAGTCCCTGCCGATGAAGGTCAAATACGAGGGGGAGATGAGGGTGTTGGCTATGGAAAACCGGGGGAAACGCCTGTAATCTTGTAAACCGAAAACGGCAAGCCTATATCCCTCCCTCAATAATAATCTTTTTTGAAACTGCTACGCCAGAAAACCTTCCTCTGAGGAAATAAACACCCGCAGAAATATTTCTATCCATTTGAACAGTTATGGTGCCCTTTGATACAATTCTTTTATAGATAATAGTTCTTACCTTTTTTCCTCTTGAATCAAAGAGAGAAAGGCGTAGAAGCCCTTCTCTCTCTAAAATTAATTGTAGCGAATATCCTTTTACTGTAACTTTAATACCTGATGGATTAGCTTGCTTATGTTTTTTATCCGGTATTACAATTTCCGTTTCCTGACAGTACTTTTGCTTGTACTCCTCATAATCCGCGACTCCCGCCCATGCCTTCTGACGCTCGGTTAACGTAAAGTTCTCAAGATCGCATAGGTCTATAACACCGACTGGATAAATGTTGCCGTTTATTGTATCTACTGCAATGTTACATGGTCGCAAGTCAAGATCGAGAAACTCATCTGGAAGGGAGGTTATATTTGTATGAGCGAGGCCAAGATAGCGAAGCTTTAAGCATTGTGCTAATTCAACAGGGATTTCAATAAGAGGATTGTAGCGAAAATCAAGCACCTGCATCCATTCAATGTTACCAATTTCAATTGGAACTTGTTCCAAATTATGATGAGCAAGTTCGAGCCAGCACAACCCATTTAATTTATTAATTTCGGGTGGGATACAGAAAATAGGAGCCGGAAGTGAATCTTTTTTCAAATAAAGTCTTATAATTCTATATTCTGTATCCTGTACTGTCTCCTTAATTGTATACCAAACAATATTACGGAAAATATCATGTGAAAAATCATTACTATCAAGTAATGCAAT
>CAYUAV010000897.1:1283-1517 GCA_964442665.1 uncultured Bacteroidales bacterium | reverse complement strand
TCTGTACACAGGCTCAACACCTATTTTTGAAAAATTTGGGGTTGAGAAGCAAATCAAAGCTTCCTTTGGAAAAACCGTTTCATTTAAAAGCGGAGCTTACCTTATTATTGAACATACCGAAGCCCTGCATGTAATTGATGTGAATAGCGGTAACCGCTCAAAATCTGTCAATAATCAGGAAACCAATGCACTTGAAGTTAATCTGGCTGCAGTCGATGAAATTGCACGTCAACT
>CAYUAV010000897.1:0-1273 GCA_964442665.1 uncultured Bacteroidales bacterium | reverse complement strand
GCGGCTTAGGGATATGGGTGGAATTATTGTGATCGATTTTATTGATATGCACTCGCAGGACAATAAAAATAAGATTTTCGAGCGAATGAGGCAGGTGATGGAAGAGGACCGTACAAAACACAGTATTCTTCCCCTGAGCAAATTCGGCCTCATGCAAATTACCCGGCAGCGTGTCAGGCCTGAAATGGAGATCAATACGCGTGAGAAATGTCCGACCTGTGCCGGAACCGGTGAAATTTCACCAAGTATCCTGCAGATCGAAAGGATCGAAAATACGCTGAATGAAATCCTTAACAGGAAAAAAATAGATAAGATCATTCTGCGGTTGCATCCTTTTATTGCTGCATTTGTTACCAAGGGAGGATTATTTTCACAGGCGCGAAAGTGGAAAAGGGAATTCAAATGTAAAATTAAAGTCGTGCCTATCAGCTCATACGATTTTCTTGAATACCGTTTCTTCGAGGATAACGGGCGAGAAATTCTTTATTGATTCCTCTGAATTCCGGTTAATTTCTTCCTGAAAAAATGGATAACTTTGCTTGTCTGCAGTTTTTGCATTCATACAACCAAACAGCCTGATAAAGCTAACAGACCTGAATGTGGTATTAGCAGCCGTATTTATCAAATCCGTCAAGCCCGGCATTTTTAATATCTTTAAAAGAAAAATATACTCATGAAGAAGATAATAACTGCCATTGTACTAATTTTTATTCCATTATACCCTTTGTATAACCAAGTCCTTGATCCTGTACACTGGAAATTCCAGTCGAAAAATGTCGGAGAAAATGTGTATGAACTGATATTCAGTGCTACGATCGATAATGGGTGGCATATGTATGGCCTGGATATTCCGGAAGGTGGACCTATTGCAACTTCTTTCATTTTTTCACCCGATAAAGGAGTACAATTCCTTAATGATATTACACCTGAAAAAAGTCCGGAAGTAAATTATGATCCGACTTTCGAGATGGATGTTGAGTTGTTCAGTAACCGGATAACCTTTACACGAAAAGTAAAAATTCCGAAAGGAAAACAAATTACACTTCATGGGAGTGTGGAATTTATGGCATGCGATGACTCACGCTGCCTGCCACCTAAGGATATTGAATTTGACTTTAACCTCGGACAAACATCACGAACCAAAGTTGGAACCAGCGATAAGACTTTTGCCAAAAAACCTGCATCGGGTAATGATTCCGTTTCCATTCTAACCCATGCAGAGAAAAATACAAACGATACATTTATTGCGAACAACAGTACCGGTGGAATACAA
>CAYUAV010000896.1:0-1525 GCA_964442665.1 uncultured Bacteroidales bacterium | reverse complement strand
TCTACGATGTTAACTACAATGCCTATAATTCCATATATAGTATACCTCTGACCCGTCAGATGTATCATACCCTTGTCGACTCGAATTACTTTAAGGCTATAGTGCGCTATGAGAATATTGATCCGTCATCGGTAAATAACCAGATATTTCCTTTCGATGAAAGATTTTACTGGACGGAGGATAATTTTGGTCCGCTGATCGTACCTCAGAAAGATCGGAGCGTTATCCTTACAGATGAAAACCTGCCACTCTATCAGCGTATCATTTCGGCTTATGAAAATAATGATCTGAAAATTATCAACGATTCCATTTTTATTAATGATACCCTGGTTCAATCGTACACATTCAAAATGAATTACTATTTTATGCTGGGCGATAACCGGCATAATTCAAACGATTCGCGATACTGGGGATTTGTACCGGAAAACCATATTATCGGGAAAGCTACTATGGTATGGCTTTCCCTCGATGAAAATAAAAAATGGTTTGCCGGCATCAGATGGAATAAAATGTTTAAATTCATCCGCTAAATAATTAATTTATTGATTCTATAAATACACTGACATGCTTAAAAAATTCATTGAAAAATACGGTTTGCGCACTATAATACGGTTTCTGATCACCTTAATTATCTACATTTTATGGGTTATCTGGCTGGGTAATTACTGGTTCTTGATTGGTGTCCCGGTTATTTTCGATATTTACCTCTGGAAAAGAGTGAACTGGACACCCTGGAAAAAACGAAACGCAAAAAATCATTGGCTTATCGAATGGCTCGATGCTCTTATTTTTGCAGTTGTTGCCGTTACCATCATCAATATTTTTCTCTTTCAGAATTATAAAATTCCGACCGGATCGATGGAAAAATCGCTTCTGATCGGCGATCATCTGTATGTAAGTAAAGTCGCCTACGGTCCGCGTATACCACAAACTCCCCTGTCAATTCCTTTTATGCAGCATACAATTCCCGGCACGGATATCAAATCATACGTGGAGTGGATAAAACTTCCCTATAAACGGCTCAAGGGATTGGGTAAAGTCAAACGCGACGATCCTGTGGTATTCAACTTTCCGGCCGGCGACACGGTTTGCCGTGAAAAAGAATTGCAATCGGTGAGTTACTATTATATTGTCCGCGCCGAAGCCGAACGTTTGAAAATGCTCGATCAGTATGCCAATCAACCGTTGAAAAGTGATGACGAATATTACGCATTAGGCCGCAAGGAAGTATGGCGAAAACATGATATCCTGGTTCGTCCGGTCGACAGACGAGACAATTATATTAAGCGTTGTGTGGCCATCGCGGGCGACTCATTACAGGTTATCAGCGGAGTTGTTTATGTTAACGGAAAACGTCAAAAAGAAATTCCGGGTCTGCAATACGATTTTGCAGTAGCTATTGATGGCCGGAGATTAAATGAAAAAAAGCTGCTCGACCTGGGTATAAGTCCGGAGGATGTATCGTATAACGCTAATTTCACGGTAATGCAGGTGCCATTAACCGATGCCCTGGCCGACGAGATAC
>CAYUAV010000895.1:0-1528 GCA_964442665.1 uncultured Bacteroidales bacterium | reverse complement strand
GCATTTTCCCGAATGAACAAATGCACTACCGTTCGATTCTGTTATTTTCCCCGATCGGAAGGTTACTTCACCAATGCCAATTGCCGTGCGGATATCCAGTTTTGCGAATTGTTTAACGGTAGTTTTTAAATGCAATGCTGCTTCCAGTGCTTTTTCAGGAATAACTTCAAGCTGCAGACTATCGCCACGATAAATCTCCCATATGACAGGTTCTTTCCCGTATTTCCTGAGGGTCCGTTTTAATCCGGGTAGCCACAAACCTGCATCCAATGAACTGGAGTTCACTATATCGGCTGTTATAATACCTGTCAAAGCAATTTTTGAATAAAAATATGCCTTTTTTTTGATATATTTTAAAATATGCGCTTATATTGATATATTTTAATTCATGTCTTTGTTTTTTAGTTTATTGGTTCAGCCATGTTAAGCGAAACAACCATTAAAGCTGATGAAAGACTTTTTAAAATCAAATAAAAAACCGGATCTACCTGAAAATGTTACTGACAGATAATTGTTTATGGATATATATAATTATTTTGGTTACCTGAAAACTAAAATGGATTAAGTAGTTTACTGAATGAATTAAGGAATAGAACATTAGATTCTATGAAATCCAAAATATTGATATATCGTAAAACTGAAAAAGATGAATGCACATAGTACAAAAAAAACTTGTTTGTATATTTTATTGCTTGTAAATGTAATCCTATTGTCAGCATTAAAAATACAAGCCCAATCGTATGCAACGTGGTATAACAATGCGCAGGAGCGCATCGACACCTTAAGGAAGGGTGATTTTGGAATACAAATTCTTGATAAATACGGAGAACCTTATTCAGGTGAAGTCTTCGTTCGAATGAAAAAACATGAATTTCCCTTCGGGATTGCTTTCGATCTTTATGAAAGCCCAGGAGCTATGGGATACACCTACTCTACTACGGAAACAATTCTGGCCGATACGGACGCTGAAATCTATCAGACGGAAAGGTGGAACGATTACCTGGCCTATGCCATTCCTGTGGAAAGTGGGAAGGATTACGAAATTACGCTGAAGTTTGCAGAAATATACTTTAGTGCAGGGGGTTCCAGAATATTTGACGTAATTATTGAAGGGCAACCGTTTCTTGACGATTTCGATGTATTTTCCGCAGCAGGTGGTAGGAATATAGCTCTGGATACCTCTATTGTTGTAACTGCTACAAAAAGTACTATCAGCATTGAGTTATCCGCTTCACTCGACAATGCTGCCATAAAAGGGATTGTAATAACGGAAGAAGGGGGTCCAAATGTTGTCCGTATCAATTGTGGCGGGCAGGCACTAACTACCCTGGATGGAAACCAATACGTAAGTGAAGAAGGTTTTTTTGACCCGGAAGTTTCCACCGTAGCCACCAAGGAACAATGGATGAAGGCAGCTATGTATAAATACTTTAACTACGGGACTTGTGGAAATTCGTTCAAATGGAGCGGAATTCAGCCTCAACATACTGCTCCGGACTATACTAATTTTGAACATGCCGTTCAATGG
>CAYUAV010000894.1:0-1530 GCA_964442665.1 uncultured Bacteroidales bacterium | reverse complement strand
CGGAACTGAACCAAAACTCATTGCTGCTGCTACCAATGCTCCTCTCAATGAAATTAGCGGGCCCGTTGCTGGCGAAAATGGCGTTTACCTTTTCTCAGTCGATAATATCATTTCCAATAAAGAACAATTCAATAGTCCTATGTTATCCAGGAGCTATATCGAACGAAGCTATGCAGCCCGGGCTAACCGGTCAAGTTTCGATATACTTAAAAAACTTGCTCATATTAAAGATAAACGATACCGTTTTTATTAAGCACAGGTATTGTGTAAGGCATAATAAAAGGAGATATCAATGATATCTCCTTTTTATTTATCATCAGAATTGTTCAGTATTGGCTCCGGACCTTATTACTTATCAGAACTATAATTTCCGTTGATCCTGTAAAAGTGTTTTTACAATCGAAGCAATTTCATTTCCTTCGGCTTTTCCGGCCAGTTCTTTTGAAGCGATTCCCATTACTTTACCCATATCCTTCATGCCGGAAGCCCCGGTTTTTTCAATAAGTGACTCAATATAAGCACTAAGTTCTCCGGTACTCATTTTTGCGGGCAGATATTTTTTTAACGTCTCAGCCTCGGCAATTTCTTGTTGAAATAAATCTTCGCGAGACTGGTTTTTATAAATCTCAGCCGATTCCATTCGTTGCTTCACAAGCTTTTGAATAATGCGCAGTTCTTCTTCTTCAGAAATTTGACCTCCCGAGCCCTCCTGTGTTTTAGCAAGAGTAAAAGCTGTTTTTGCAGCACGCAAAGCTTCCAGACTTATTTTATCCTTAGCACGCATAGCTGTTTTCATATCTTCATTAATACGTTCACTGGTTTTCATGATGCTTAAAGATTATGAACAGCTTCAAATATAAGTTTTTCCGCAGAAATACCAGAATTCCTGTAAGGTTAAAGTGATAATATAACCTACTATTTCTGTTCTGAAAAATTCTTAAAGAATATCTCTTAAAAAAGTGATAGGAATATTTTTATCTTACAGGCTTATGGTACGAATCGACGTGCCGTTCAATTTTAGCCGGATACATATCGCTCATTGTCACCATAATGGCTGTTTCCTCCACATCACCAAAATGGTCGTTGAGGACGGTTCCAAAGCATCGTAACGTGGGCGAAAGGTTAATATAAGCGTTGATCAGTGGCGGAATAACCTCACCGCGGGCTCTAACCGCCTGAGACAGTAATTTTAAATCGTCCTGGAAATTATCTGCGGTCAATATCGAATCAATAATTTTCTGATCCGTTTCTATTGAAAGAGGATTATAGGGTTGAATTAAATTCTCCTTATCGCAAAAATGTTTATTCAAAAAAGAGAGGATAAGATCGCGGGCTTCGCGGTGGTATGAAGTATACATGGTAACTTTACCGAAAAAGAATTTATATCCCGGATGATCCCTCCAGATAGCACCCAATCCATCCCACAGATTATCGAGAGCAAACAGACTTTTTTTATTCCGGTTCGACGACTGATATGCCGGCTGAACAAAAGAACGCCCGAGTTCAATCATATAAGGTATGTATTCTTTA
>CAYUAV010000893.1:0-1533 GCA_964442665.1 uncultured Bacteroidales bacterium | reverse complement strand
AGGAATATTATGTGTACAAAACCGCCGATAACAAAACCTGTCTTTACAGAAGATTTTGAAGGTGATTGGTTCAATGAACTTAGAAGTCAATTTCAATCAGTAACCTTTCAATATTCCTGTTCCGATCCATCTAAAAATTATTATGAAGTTTGTAGCGATCCTTTGGATCCTGATAATAAAGTCCTCCATTTTAAAATCAATGATTGCTGCGATTATTCAGGGCGTGTACAAATGACATTTGTCCCTGAAGATAAAGAAATATATCATTTTTCAATGGATTATATGTTTTCTCCTGATATTATAAACTCTATGAAAACGGCTTCATGGTTTTGGTTTTCGATGATTGAATTTTGGGATTATGTCGGATTTGACACGGGTGACCCTGCCGGTCAGGCCCGATATTCATTATCCATTGAAAAAACAAATGGGGATATTTATTTTCTCGCCAACGGAGAGATTAGACAGCCTGAATCCAGAAATGGTGAACGATTATTCTATAAGAAAAAAATTCATGATATTCCTGAAGGATTTTTTAATATTGATTTTTATATCGAAAGAGAGGATCCGGGAAAATACATTGTAAAATTAAATGGTGAAATACTGTTCGATATTGACGCGCCAACAATTTATCCGGGAAATTATAAACCTTTTCATTATTTTGAACCTTGTAAATTTTATTCGAATAAAGAATTTTTACTTCCGATTATTAATTCAGGAGGTAATTGCTCGGTATATTTCGATAACTTTAAAATTTTTAAACAATGAAAAATTACAGATTACCAGACAATGACACGATTCCGGAACAATCGGATAATGACAGTATTGATGGAGATACAGAACATCCAGGCGGCCCGAAACCATGAGGAATGTATCTTCCATAACAGCTTTTATTATCCTGAGTTTTGGAATAATATTCTATTTTTCAGGATATGAACTGAAATGGATGGTTACAGATAAACTGGATAACTTATTTTTCTATCCTATATGTGCCGGGATAAGTCTTTTAAGTTATAGTTTAATAGGTACTTTGAATAGTACCGGAAATTATTTAATGCGGGCATTGTGTATTTATTTTTCTTTTTTATTCATCATGTTCGGATTAGATGAATTGATATTTTTTAATTTAAAAACTAAATGGGTCTATGTACCCACCGGAGGACTTGTATTATGTATAATTTTATCTGTGATATTTTCGGCACAATCACGACGCTCGATGTAAGTGCATTAATAGCTTTTGCAATTATGATACTGATGATTGTAAGTTATAATAATAAACGTTTAAAGGAAAAAGCTGACAGAGTTGAGCTTGAGAAATTGGAACAGGATATAAATGAAGAGATTAAGGATATTATGAAAACCAATGAAGAACAACATAAGGCTATTCGTGATAATTATCTTGAAAATATCAAACAGGTAAATGTCACAATGGATGAAATATCGAAAACTCAGCATGATATACTTCAAAAAATATTGAAAATAAAATGAAAGGGATATTTATTTTCATATCATTATTATTCTCAGTGCTTAATATTT
>CAYUAV010000892.1:0-1536 GCA_964442665.1 uncultured Bacteroidales bacterium | reverse complement strand
TCACCTGGAAAATCTGAATTATTTGAATCCCAGGTAATCCATGATTCTCCGTCAAAGATTGATAATTTACCATAAGAACTTCTCAAACTTCCACCCGAGCCAATCCACAGGTTGCTTTTTTTATCGATATATAGTGCTTGTATAAAATTTGAAGGAATTTCTGAGTTGTCCGTATTAAATACTTCCCAATTTATCCCATCATATTTTACTAAACCACCTGATCCCGATAAATCACCAGTCCCAATCCATTTATTTTTTTTACGATCAATTACAATGGTAGTAACCGCAGGGTAAGGTAACCCGGAAATATGATCAAAAAAGGTTGTTTCGTTTGTATTCTTGTTTATACAGACTAAACCAATGTCTGTGCCTACCCAGAGGAGAGAATCTTCTTCTACAATAGCATTAATCTTGTTGCCACCGGCTACATAATTTTTCCAACAGAGATTATTACAAAATATAAATTCTGTTGTTGAAAATAGCATCACAAACAAGTAAAAGTTGAATATAATTTTTGAATTCATACTACATATATCTTCAAAATTTATTTTTTAAGCGTTCTAACGGCGGTTTAACAGGCGCCGAACAAACGATATTTAAATCAAAGAAGTGATTCCATAAAACCTTGCTTATTAGAATTCATAGCTCGCGTAGGCGTCCTTGTTGAAACCTGTGTTATACAACCTTTTCAGATAATCGAATTATTTGTAATTTTGGCCAAGTATTTTTCCAATTTTTTTCTGTTATCCTTTCTTCATACCGATGTATGTGCTTTATGAAGTGTGGCGTTGGTCTTACAATCAGATGAAATAAATCTTTATAACCATGTGGTGCTAAAAGTATAATTCTATTTTTATCATCAAAACGTACTGCAATGCTCGTTGCAGTTTCGGGCCATTTTAACAATGCATCTTTTAAGGATTTATATTGTCGATCTCCTGTTATAATATGCATTCTAGCTTGATTTTTAACAGACCAAGGTATATTAGGTAGTATTACTTTTAATCTTGATTCATATAGTTTTTCAATATCTTCGGAAATATCTGATTTATCAAAATAAATTATATCAATGTCATCAAATGGCGTGCGAGCTGAATAATTATGTAATTTATCCCAAACCATATTTCTGACAAAACCACCCGAAACCCATAATTCTTGTTCATTAATTCTTTTTGTTGCTTCTATAATATCAAGCATCCATTTATCATTCTCAATCATATTTATTATTAACTTTTCAGCTTCTTTTTCATTGAACTCAAATCGATTATCTTTGTAAAATTCTAGAATAAATTTTGAATCTGGTGCTTCAAGTAATTTACCCTTTCTCTTCTTTTCTAAATAATCATATTTTGATTTTAAGAATTCTTTATCTGTACTAGGAGGAAGGATCTCTGTTATCATTTTATATCGTTCTCTATATTCTTTAAGAATTTGAACTTGATTCTCACTTTCTATTTGTCCAGTTTTTATAACATCTTCAATATCTCTTATAAATCCTGTCAATACAATAATACTTCTATGATGTGCCATTGACTT
>CAYUAV010000891.1:0-1536 GCA_964442665.1 uncultured Bacteroidales bacterium | reverse complement strand
CTTCGCCTTTCGTATTACTCACTATGTATAATCATATAAAATCAGTGGTTGCTTACTATGCCATTCTCCATTCCGGAAAAATTGCTGTGATTGTCGACCCGGGCAGTAAATCGCTGGAATTGAGCGAAATTATAGAAGATACTGATCCTGCGGCCATTCTTTTTATTAACGCTGATAATTTCAAATTCAACTATGAGGAAGAAATATTATTCCGGAAGGGGAAAAAAGGATTTATAATACACTCCGATCTGAAAGATGTTTGTACAGTTGCCTATACCAATGCAGAGGATGGATTTAGTAAAGGAGCCATGCTGACTGAACAGAATCTGGTTGCAGAAGTCAGAGCTCTGGCAGAATCGAGCGAGATTAATAACAAATCAGTAGTGTGTGCACTTATTCCTTTCTGTCATCTGTTTGGATTTGCCGAAGGCATTCTCGTTCCCTTTTATACCGGTGCAAATGTCGTGATCGAAGAAGCAAACCTGTTAAAATTAAATGTTATCATGCAAAATATTTATCGGTATAAAGTAAGCCATTTCTATACTGTCCCCTCAATTTATTATGTATTAAGTAAGATACCTGGTATTAAAGAATTAATGAGTAGCATCAAAGGTATTTACTCGGGCGGTGTGCAATTAGGCGATTTTGTACATGATCATTTTTACTTGAAAACCGGACGTAAAATACGTGAAGGATATGGCCTTACAGAAAGCTCGCCGGCAGTTGCCATTGATTATACCGAAAGTGAACCCGTAGCCAATAGCATTGGTAAGGCCCTGCCCGGATGCGAAATAAAAATACTCGATGATAACGACAATCCCTGCCCGCCTGATCAGGTTGGTGAAATTTGTATTGCAGGTGATATGGTTTTCAAAGGTTACATTAATAATGAAGAAACTACCGGCTCAGTATTGAAAAATGGATGGCTTTATACAGGTGATTTGGGAAAAAAGGATCATAACGGATTTATATATTTCTGCGGATTGAAGAAAGATATGATTAACGTTGCAGGCAATAATATTTATCCTAAAAAATTGGAGCGAATAATTAAAATTCATAATAATGTAATCGAGGTTAAAATCTTCAGTCAACCATCAATATTACAGGGTCAGGTAGCAGGAGCTACAATTAAATTACGCAACTCGTCGAAAAAGGCACAGGAGGATTTTAAAATTTGGTGTTCCGAGAATATTAACAGCATGCTTTTACCTAAAATTTGGCAGTTTGAATAAATCATACAGTATATATTATTCATATGGGAAAATTTAATATCGAATTAACCGATTATTACCGCTCATTTAAGCAATCGCGTGACGACGGATGCATATTTCAGTATTATGAAGATGAAGTCTATGACGGAAGAATAATTACTATCAATAACAGGGAATTACTCTATTTCGCAAGTTGCAGTTATCTCGGGCTGGAAAAGCATCCGTCACTTATTGCAGCAGCAATGGATGCTCTCCAACGCTATGGAACCCAATCACCAAGCTCCCGGGGAATGTTATCTTCACCACTTTATACCGAGCTGGAAGT
>CAYUAV010000890.1:0-1538 GCA_964442665.1 uncultured Bacteroidales bacterium | reverse complement strand
GGGTAAAGTAAATTTAAATGTTCTGCCGGTACCATATTCACTTTCTGCCCTGATATCACCGCCATTTTTATTGACAAACTCCCTGCAAAGTATCAGACCAAGTCCTGTCCCGCTCTCATTGTCCGTACCTCGGGTTGAATAATTGACATCGATACGGAATAATTTCTCAAGATTTTCGGGTTTAATTCCGATTCCCGTATCAGTAACAGATACCTCAACCGAACCATTATTCTTATTCGCCGAAACGATGATACTGCCATTTTCGTGTGTGTATTTTATGGCATTTGACATTAGATTACGAATTACTGTACGAATCATATTTGCATCGGCAAAAACTTTTAACGGCGATACCACGTCATTTATCAGTTTGATTTTTTTCTTATTGGCATGGTTCAGCAAGAGATCGATATTTTCTTCAACGACCGGGTTTAAATCGAAATTTTCCGGAGTTATCTCAATTCGACCTGTTTGTGAACGCGACCATTCCAACAGGTTTTCGAGCAGGGCATAACTATGTTTTGATGTCTCGGAAAGAATGCCAATAAATTCCCTTAATTTTTCAATATTGTAATCTTCAAGATTATCGAGCAATAGTTCGGTAAATCCCATCAGCGTGTTGAAAGGATTCTTCAGATCGTGGGCAATAATTGAGAAAAATTTGTCTTTTGTTGCATTTAATTCACGAAGCTCCAGGGTACGTTGTTCCACCTTTTTCTCCAGGTTTATATTGAGTTCGGTGAGTTCTTCATTTTGCTGGAGAATAGTTTTTTCCTGATCGTAACTTTTCAGAGCTTCCTTGATTGTTAGTATAAGGTCCTCTTTTTCCCAGGGTTTGGAAATAAAGCGGTATAAATCGGCTTTATTGATCGCATTTCCGATACCTTCGATACTTGCCTGACCGGTAAGTAATATCTTTTTGGCAGCAGGACGTATGCTGTGTATTTTTTCCAGTAAAGTATCTCCTTTCATACCGGGCATAATAAAGTCGGCAATAACAACCGGTATTTCATCTCCTTCGCCCATGAGTTCTTCGAATATCTCCAAAGCTTCATCGCCGCTTTCGGCAACTTCGACAAGAAATTCTCCTACGAACTCTTTTTGGATTTGTTCCTTTAGGGCATCTAATACGATCGACTCATCGTCGATACAAAGTATAACACGTTCACTCATTTTCTTTAAGTCCCGTTTTTATGATATTTATTAAATCTTCTTTATTCCAGGGTTTTGGCAGCAGGGTGAACTGATCGGTCAGTTCTTCCAGGGTCTCAACCGAGTTCTGATCAGCCTGGCCTGTGAGCAATATTTTAACTACTCCGGGGTATTTTAAATCGATATGCAGCAGGAATTTATCCCCTTTCATGCCCGGCATTAACCAATCACATACAATAATAGCAATTTCTATCTCATCATCTTCCAGGTCGTCAATAATCTCGAGGGCTTATTCTGCACTTTCAGCGGTTTCATATATATATGTATCCCCGAACTGCTTCTCGAGCTGCTCTCTCAGGCTTTCAAGAATTATTGCTTCATCATCAATA
>CAYUAV010000889.1:0-1540 GCA_964442665.1 uncultured Bacteroidales bacterium | reverse complement strand
TGCAAATGAATTCATAAATATTGAGGTTGATAAAATATCCAATTCGCGAAACTGGGCTGTATGGTTGCACTAATATCTTGAAGATTTTCCCGGTAAGGAAGACGTGTTACGCTATACACTGTGCGCCAACGCCCCAGAGACAAAAGATAACGATTTCACATGGAAAGATTTGCAGGCACGGAATAACAATGAACTGGTGGCTATTCTTGGCAATTTTGTTAACCGCTCACTTGTACTCACTCAAAAATACTTTCAGGGTAAAGTCCCGGTAGTAAATGAATTCACTGAATCCGACAAGCATATTTTATCAAAGATTGCCAAAATAAGAACATCAGTCGAAAATAGTATGGATAATTTTCGATTGCGTGAATCGTTGAAAAATGCCATGGACCTTGCCCGGCTTGGAAATAAGTATCTGGCCGATACGGAACCCTGGAATCTCCAGAAATCAGATCCTGAACGGGTGAAAACCATACTGAATATTTCCCTGCAAATTACGGCAAGTCTTTCAACCATAATTGCTCCATTTTTGCCCGGTACAGCAGAAAAACTTTGTAAATTCCTTAATATTGCCCCGATTCCCTGGGAGAAGATCGGAAAATCCGATTTGCTGAAACAAGATCATCCATTGGGGAAAGCAGGCCTGCTTTTTGAAAAAATAGAAGACACTATAATTGATAAGCAGCTTGAAAAATTAAAGAAAACCAAAGAACATAATACTCCAAAACACAGTAACGTGAAACCGCAAAAAGAAGAAATCAGCTTCGATGAATTCTCACGAATGGATATTCGTGTAGGTACAATACTTGAAGCAGAGCAGGTACCGAAAACACAAAAGCTTCTTAAATTAAAAATCGATACGGGAATTGATAAACGAATAGTAGTTTCGGGGATTGCCGAATATTTCAATCCGGAATCCATTATCGGAAAACAAGTTTGTATTCTGATGAACCTGGCACCACGATCAATAAAAGGTATCGAATCGAAGGGTATGATCCTGATGGCTGAGGAAGAGGATAGTTCATTGAAATTTGTTGCTCCTTCCGAAGAGACAAGTCCGGGAAGCGGTGTAAGTTAATTTTGCTGTACTTCGAGTAGCCAAACCGACTGATCGAGTTGTATTCTCATACGGCGTAATTCTTCAACGGCACGCCGATGCTCGTAATAAGTGCCTACAACAACCCGGTATTGTGAATTTCCGGTAAACATAATTTCTGGTGAGAATCCTTTCCGAATAAGTTGTTCTTTCAGAATTTCTGCATTCCGTGTATTTTTAAAACTGCCGGCTACAAGATAGTAGACGACATTGTTATCGGTTGTTCCATTCAACGTTTTATTTCTGTTATCCGCCGAAGAAGCACTGTTTATGGTTAGTGCATTTTTTACAGATGTTTTCTCATCCAGTGTCTTCTCAATTGATTTTTTAACCGAATCGGTTTTCATTTCCGGAGCTGGTCCGAAAACCACAATTTCATCTGAGGTTCCGGCATTTTTTTTGTGCTGAAATAAACTGATCTCGCCTCCTTCAGAAAGCAAGATA
>CAYUAV010000888.1:0-1541 GCA_964442665.1 uncultured Bacteroidales bacterium | reverse complement strand
AGGCTTTTTCTCTTCCGCCTAATCCAAACGCAAGAGCTAAAGCCAGGCAAATTGCTCCAAAAACAATTTGGAAAGCACTGTTAACAATATTTTGTGCTATGTTTAACTGACCTAATGTGAGAAAAACAGTAAAAATGATAATTACAACATAACTTATATTGCTTATCAGATGCGAGGTTTTATCCTGCATACTTTTTAATGATGTTTTTATTATTTGTGAAACCATTCTTGCTAAATATATTCCAATAATGAGGATAACAATTGCCACAATAATATTAGGAATATACAACATAATTTCATTAAATAATGCAGATGCTGCCGTTAAATTCAGGCTGTTCAAAGTTGCCATTATAACTATCAGCATGATAATCCAATATAAAAGAGTTCCTAAAACCTCGATTGAATCAGTTTTCACTCCGCCATCCTTTAAAAACTTTTCAATACCTGATTTTTCCGTCAGGAAATTAAACTTAACCAGTTTTAAAAGCCTGACAAAAAGACGTTTAAGCAGCTTGGCTATTATCCATCCAATAATCAGTATTATTAAAGCGCCTAAGATTTTTGGAAGAGCTATGGCTATTTCATTTAGAAATTGCTGAGAACTCTCGATAAATAAATTAAATTGGTCTTTCATGATTTTACTCTTTAATTAGTTAATATATAGTAATAGCGTTGTACATTGATTAGAAAATTTTATTGAAAGGCTTTATATAACTGCACTTTTTGAGTTATTCATAGAACAATGAGTCGAATTGAAATATTGATTTTTTAATTTGAAACTAACTGATTTGTGCTAGAAAATTTTATCAGTATAGCAAAGAGGCAACAAATGTAAAGATACGAAAAAAAAGTATTTGATTCACTGCTAAAGAATATCTACACTTTCAAAGTCACACAACTCTTGCTTAAAAGTATTTAATTCGTATATATACCTTTTTCTCCTGCTGATCAAGGTTAAATTTAAAATCATCAAATTTTGGCCGTTTAGTACCTTCCGAATAATAGTCTGAAAAACCGAACCCTTCAGCAGGAATCAAAAGTTTGTAATCCATTCGGTTATTCTCGTTTTCATCATCGAGCAGTGCTATACCATATGTGCCGGCTTTCAAACCGGAATATTGCATACAAAATGAATTAGTACTCAGGGTATCTTTGCTGATTGTTTCACTTCTGAAAGGTTTATCATGTTGAAATTCCTCATCATTTTGATAAAAGGCCAACCGGATAACACCTTCGTTATTTCGTATACCTTCCACACATATTGTTAATGTCTGGGAAGATAAAAGCATGGTTTGCAACATGAAGAAGCAGATAAGAAGAGCACGGAAAATATTTGTTTGTATGCCGGACATCGGTGAATATTTTCAGGTAGAAGGTATAAATATAAAAAATTATTAAGTAACACATTTCTATTCGGATCGTAAGAATGTCCGGACAAATAATCAGCTGTGACCGGATATATTATTTCCCCAGCATATTAGCCGCGAAATAGGATTCGTTAAGGTTCGATCCAAGCTGAAATTTGTCAATGATGAGAATCG
>CAYUAV010000887.1:0-1548 GCA_964442665.1 uncultured Bacteroidales bacterium | reverse complement strand
TTCATGATCCCAACTCTCCGTCGGTACGTGTGGGAAGCGATATTACCAGCGAATTTGAGCAGGTAAACCACCGGTATCCGATGCTCTCATTAAGCAATACCTATTCACTCGATGAGATTCAGGATTTTGATGTGCGAAATAAACGTATTGTCAATGAAGATTATGAATACGTATGCGAATTAAAGTACGATGGCGTATCGATCAGCATTACATACGAAAATGGAAGATTATTACGCGCGGTGACTCGCGGTGACGGAGAAAAAGGTGATAATGTTACCTCGAACGTCCGGACTATCAGAAGTATTCCCCTGGTATTGCATGGCAATGATTATCCTGACTTTTTCGAGATCAGGGGAGAAATAATACTCCCACACGAAGGTTTCAGGCGAATGAATGAAACTCGACAGGCCGAAGGCGAACCTGTTTTCGCCAACCCGAGGAATGCCGCTGCCGGTACGCTCAAAATGCAAAATTCCTCACTGGTAGCAAAACGGCCCCTCGACTGTTTCTTTTATTCTATTACAGGTGAAGACCTGCCCTATGAGAGTCATTACGAAAACCTGATAAAATCGGCCGAATGGGGTTTTAAGATCACACCGTATATGCAGAAATGCCACTCTCTCGATGAAGTCTTTGATTTTATCAATACATGGGAAACCAAACGAAAATCACTTCCTTTTGGTATCGATGGAATCGTGATCAAAATAAACAGTTATCAGCAGCAGGAGAGGCTGGGATTAACAGCTAAATCGCCCCGATGGGCTACAGCATTTAAATTCAAAGCCGAGCAGGCGCTTACAAAACTTCTTTCAGTTGATTTCCAGGTTGGCCGGACCGGGGCTATAACTCCGGTTGCCAATCTAAATCCGGTTCTGCTGGCCGGTACAACGGTAAAACGTGCCTCGTTGCATAATGCCGACCAGATTGGGTTACTCGATATCCGGATCAATGATTATGTATTCATTGAGAAGGGCGGGGAAATTATACCTAAGGTGGTTGGAGTCGATAAAACCAAACGTAATAGATCTTCCAAACCCTTCGAATATATCAATAAATGTCCCGAGTGTGGAACGCCGCTCACACGGCCTGAGGGTGAAGCAAAACATTATTGTCCGAACGAGACAGGCTGTCCGCCTCAGATAAAAGGAAAGCTCATACATTTCGTATCGCGCAGAGCGATGGACATCGGTCTGGCAGAGGCTACCGTTGCTCAGCTT
This sequence comes from uncultured Bacteroidales bacterium, assembly GCA_964442665.1. Classification (GTDB taxonomy): domain Bacteria; phylum Bacteroidota; class Bacteroidia; order Bacteroidales; family UBA10428; genus UBA10428. The sequence continues at coordinate 331 of CAYUAV010000887.1, read as the reverse complement.
TACGATGAGGGATTGCTGAACAACCCGGCCGATTTTTACACTCTCAAAAAAGAAGATTTATTGCATCTTGATCGATTTGCCGAAAAATCGGCCTCAAACCTGATCGAAAGTATCCGGAATTCAAAAAGAGTACCCTACCATAGGGTGCTTTATGCCTTAGGTATCCGGTATGTAGGAGAAACGGTTGCTAAAACACTGGCGGCAAACTTTCCTTCCATCGAATCTATTGAAAAGTCTTCACTTGAAGAACTGACAGGTGTTAACGAAATTGGCGAGCGAATTGCCGAAAGTGTTCTTGAATTTTTCAACAATAAAAAAAACAGGAAACTTA
>CAYUAV010000886.1:0-1554 GCA_964442665.1 uncultured Bacteroidales bacterium | reverse complement strand
GAGCTTGCTTGAATGCTTGAACAACAAACAACATACAACAAACGACAAACCATACACAACCAACTAATTTACGCAGTTAACATGTGAATCATATTCCTTGTTATATTTCTTGCAAGGGGAATCTTATATTCATTTTGTTCCAACGGTTCTGCATCAGTTAAAATTTGTGAGACGGCTTTTTCAATTGAATCATTATCCAAGTGTAAACCTTTAAGACGGCTGTTTATATTTTTATCTAGCCACGGAGCTGGTGCAATCCCACCATAAGCAATTTTGCCGCTCTTAATCGAATTTCCATTTTTTGTTAGAACAGCAGCCACGCTTACTACGGCAAAATCCCAAACATCCCTTTCCATAAATTTATAATAACCGCTTTTAGTATTTGGGGAAAGTTCAGGAACAATCACTTCGGTTACTATTTCACCAGGTTCGATAATATTTTCTTTTAAATGATTAACACCGGGTAAAACAAAAAATTCACTGATAGGAATAGTTCTTGATTTTTTTCCGGAAAAAATATTAACCGATGCATTCAAAGCTAGAAGTGCAACAGCCATATCAGATGGATGAACAATATAGCAAGGACCGCCTCCGATTATACAATGATATTTATTCTCTCCATCAACCGCATAACAAATACTCCCGCCTTTCCTTATACAATCAAAATCTTTTCTAAAATACCAACAGCGTGGTCTTTGGTTTAAATTTCCTCCCAGAGTCCCGACATTTCTTAATTGAGGAGAAGCAATTTTATTTGCGGCTTCAGAAAGCACTGTATATTTTTCTGCAATTAAAGGATTCTCTGCAATATCGGTAATTGTAACCAGCCCCCCAATCTTTAATCCTTTTCCATTCTCAAAACTAATTGCATTTAAATTAGGAATATTTTTCAGATTAACTACTTCACCTGGAGATATAATATCTTCCTTTAAAAGACTTAAAGCATCGGTGCCGCCGCTGTATGGAATTGCTTTTCCCTTTGATTTCTGTAATAAGCTGCTCGCTTCTTCCAATGTTTTTGGTTGTAAATAATCAAAATCTATCATAATAATTCCCTCATCTATTCTTTTAGGGATTGTTAAATCTCATTTAGCTTTTCAAATAAAGAGCTTTTAAAATTTTATCCGGTGTAATTGGTAAGGATTTAATCCTGACACCAAGTGCATTATAAACTGCATTTGCAATTGCCCCGGCAGTTGGAATAATCGCCGGTTCACCTATACCTTTAACACCTGTATTACTCAATAAAGAATCACCCTCACTAACAATATATACTTCGATTTCAGGTATGTCCGCTATTGTAGGCATCTTATAATTGTGTAAATCGGTTGTTAATACTTTACCGGTATTTCTGTCAATTACCCTATTTTCCATAAGTGCATAACCTAAACCCTGCATAATACCGCCATGAAATTGATTCTCCAGAGTTTTTTTGTTTAGTACTCTACCGATATCGTGTGCCGCAATAATTTTCAAAACTCTCACTTTACCGGTATCCGAATCAACTTCAACTTCGGCAAATTGTGCACCAAAAGTGTTCGTAGTATACCCTCT
>CAYUAV010000885.1:0-1554 GCA_964442665.1 uncultured Bacteroidales bacterium | reverse complement strand
TTTTTGAAAAGTCCTTTCTGATGAGCTTTGCAAAACCGAGGACCGATGTGAGAGGCGTTCGCAGTTCGTGTGACACGGAGGATAGAAAACCCGACTTCATCTGGTCCAGTTGCTTTAAACGTCTGTTTGCTTCTTTTAATTCGACCGTTTTCTTGAAAAGATCCTTTGTTCTTAGCTCCACTTTTTGCTCAAGGTTATGTCTTAATTCGATGCTTTCTTTAACAGACACATTGAAGTTTTCAGCGAATTCGATAAGTTCTTTTTCATTATTCCCAAGGTGTAATAATTCGCCTCCCCCACGGCTTAATTCACGGGTTGTAACCAGGATTTTTACGAAAGCGCTGTTGATTGATTGAGAATACAATGAAGTTAACACGATTACTGTCATGAAAGTGGTTGCCAGAAATCCCACAGTGGCTATCAGGGAGGCATTACAGAAGCCCAGGAAGTATATAAGCATCGCCATGCTGAAAAAGACAATTATGATAATGAATATGATTTTTTTCCGAATGCTGATTCCATATATATTCGGTTTCCGTATATTTCGCAGGTTTATTATTTTGCGGCATTCGCCCCTCAGATCCGCCGTGAGTGTTTCGGTGATAATATAACAGAAGTAGCAGAAAATTATGCCTGCAATCAGGCCGCCTGAAGAGGTAATGGCAAGATGATACAGGGATCGACTGAATAGATATTCTACAACTATTGTCGGTACTGTTACCGAGATGACGATAAGTGTGGCAATGAGCATATGATATTGAGGGAACTTAACCAGTAATAGCAGCAAGTCCAAGAGTTCATCATCTTTCAGGTCTCCATAATCGGTAGAGTTTTTAAAAAAATCGTTTAGCCTGCGGGCAAATTTGAGAAATGCCGGAAGGTTTGGTTTTTTCAGGGGACCCAGCAGTAGGGCATGAGTGAATGAAACGATTACGAGCATTATGATTAACGTGAAGGAAAAGGCCCTTATGGTTTCAGCTCTAAAAGAGTCAATGGAGAAATAGACTATGAAAAAAGCGTAGGAAGCTGCGAAATAGCCACTGATTATAATAAAGGGGAAGGTGGCAAAACAGTAAGATGTTTTTGTGGCCAGAAATTGGAAAAAGCTCTTCATGAAAGACATCCTTTTTATCCGGCTTTATCTATGCCTGACATATAGTAATTATTCCGCTTGTTCGGCAGGATAATAAGAAATAACGGCAGGGACCGATATCTCATGCTGATATCAATACAGTACCTCAAAAAGTTCTACGGATCTCTTTTTCCCTTTGACTTTGATACTACCAATTGATCTGAATTGAAAATAATCCGTTGTTGATTCATAGATATTGCGGCTAACAAGAATCTGACCTCCCTTTGCTATTGATTGAATTCTTGAGGCCACATTGACTTCATCTCCTATGGCCGTATAATCCATGTGTTGAGGAGAACCTATATTTCCTACCACGACATCTCCCGAATTGATGCCAATGCCTGTGTTGAAATGATCCTTTATCCAGGAATTGGACTTTGATCTGATACATTTCTGCATTTCAATAGCGGCCTGAACCGCCT
>CAYUAV010000884.1:0-1555 GCA_964442665.1 uncultured Bacteroidales bacterium | reverse complement strand
TGAAGGTTACGTACGCGTAGAAAATCTGAATGATCCGACGGACTACGAATTAATCCCTGTGTCTTTGACGACTCCCTTAGGGTTGCAAGAAGCACAGGTGACAAAGGCTCAATTGATACCCAAGATTCTCTCTCTGCTTTCAGAGAAGATATCGAATATCTCCTGAGCTGGTTATTGCGCTGCTATATCAGACTAGTAGCCCGGACTTTTTTTCCTTATTTTTTTTTACCAAAATGAGCCTTTGTATCTGTTTGTTGCTGGGCAACCAAAGCAGCGATTTTCAGAGTACGCCGGACATGTCTTATATTCCACGCCGCAGGGTGGTTTATTCATTGGCCTTTCAACAATTCTAATCGGCATCACAAAATCCTTTATGCTGGATATAATGATATTAAAATCTGCGCTCTGTACATCTTTATCTGGGCGTATCCGACAATCGATGATCGATTCGAGGGACGCTAAATCTTCACCTGCAAACAGTAACATTAAGTTCTCATCTCCGGAGACAACAAATCCATTTAGAAAAAAGGGGCAGCCTTGGAACAGATTCAATATTTTCGTGGTGTTTTTTGTTCTTACCATGACCTTTGCCAAGTACATCCCTACTTTGTTGAGATTTACACCGTAGACTTGATCGAGTATCCCTCGATTTTTCAATTTTTTTATTCGCATTGCCACTGAAGGTTGAGACAAATTCACTTTTTTAGCGATTTCCTCTTGAGATATCTCGTGATTATCATGGAAAAGAGCAATGATCTTTCTGTCTTTTATGTCGAGAGTCAATGGTAAATGCGACATGATAACATCTTCATTAATTTTGAATATATTATTAGTAATATCGCTATTAAATATAAATTTTTTCTATAATAAATAGGTAAGAAATAAATTTTATTTATATTTATCATAGTTACGTTTATAAGTTGATATTCCTGATGGATATAGTCTCCCTTGATTTTGAAAAAAAAAAGAAATCAATGGAAGACAGTAAAAAGGAGGTGAAATCGAAAATGCCTGGCGGCGATAGAACCGGACCTTGGGGTCTAGGATCCAGAACTGGACGCGCAGCAGGATACTGTGCAGGATTCACTGCACCTGGGTACGCATATCCTTGTGGCCGAGGATTTGGCAGAGGTCGGGGTCGCGGTTTCGGACGAGGATTCAGGGGGCGCGGCAGAGGTTTCTGGTGGAGAGGAGCATATCCTGATCCGGCCTCGTATTATCTTGATAGGAATCCGGAACCAAGCAAAGAGGATGAAACGGCCTACCTCGAAAACATGGTGAAAGAACTGGAAGACGAAATGAAAACAATTCAGGCCAGACTCCAAGAATTATCAAAAGAAAAGAAAGAAAATTCATCATAGAATGAACAGTTCAACTCCTTCTTTTTCTTTTGATGACGAAATAACTGAGGAATAATGCGATGAGCTTTCCTAAAGATCTCATAGAAGATTTGAAACAACCAAAGATTCTTGTACAAAGGATCTGACCAGATGCTAACGCAACAGAGATGAAGACTGTGCTAAGACGACGTGCGGGAGGAGGCTTCGGACGATGT
>CAYUAV010000883.1:0-1557 GCA_964442665.1 uncultured Bacteroidales bacterium | reverse complement strand
GCTGGCGGACCCGGAGAAGGTATTTGACGGGGCACAGGTGTATGCGGGGCACTTCCGGGACGAGGATGCGGGATTGTATTATGCCAAAGCCAGGTGGTATGATGCGGAGACGGGGAGATTCACGACGGTGGATCCGGTGAAGGACGGGGTGAACTGGTATGTGTACTGTAATAACAGTCCGTTGGTATTCATTGATGAAACGGGATTGTACACTGATTACTCAGAATACACATGGGGTTACGATCCAAGTAAGGGGAAATCATCTGAAAGTTCTGACCATAAATCAGAGGGTTTAGCGGACCTTGTTTTAAAGAATTTTAAAGAAGTACAAAAGAAGCATCCTGAAATGTTTGAAGGGCTGGATGAAAAATCAGATGCATTGATAACAGATGCTTTAATAACAATAATTAATCTATATTTATGGGCTGACGAGACGGGAAAAAACTGGAACTGGGGTGAATTCGGAAAAGGATTTGTCGATCAGGCTATTGAAAATGCAGTGAGTATATTGAATCAGGCAAATAGAATACAGCAATATGGTCAACCTGGAGCTTTAGTGTTAGCGGCAATTGAAGGAGCCTGGACAGGGTATCAGATAGGAAAAGAATTAGGAAATCAAATAAATGAAAAAGGAATAGAGAATGTTATAGATAGTGCGGCATTGGCAGTAGTAAATTTTATAAAGGATAATCCCGAAGAAGTTTCCGGGAGAACCGTCTCACAAATAGTACAAATAATTTTAGTAACAAAAGGTGTTGCTAAATTAGAATCGATTTCACAAGGAATGGCAGCAGTGAATGATGCTGCGGGAGTGGGGAAAAGTGCTACAACCCCTGTCGGGCGTAATGGAAAGCCGATTTTCACTGAAACAAATTCTGCTACAACAATAAATGGTAGACAATTTTCAGGGCATGCTTTAGATAGAATGCAACAGCAAGGGTTTATTCCATCTGTTATTGAAAATGTAATACAAAATGGAACGCAGATGACAGGAAAGATGCCAGGGACTACTGCTTATTATAGTTCTACGAATAATATAACAGTAATTGCTGATACTGCAACAGGAAATATTATTACGGTTGATTATGGTTTCATAAATCAATAGGAGTAAAAATGTTTAATAATGAATATGATATGCGTCAATATAATATTATGTTAAATATTATTGAGGAATACAAGGAAAATAAAAAATCTTTGAAACAATTAATTGATAATTTAGATGGATTACTAAATGCTTTAGAAAATGCTGAACAAAAATGGAAAGATGAATTCCATAATGAATGGTGGAATTTAGAACAGGTTTATGCAGTAAATAATTATCGTGGAAAAGGCTTTTATTCAGAAGAAGAAAGTAAAATAATTAATGAATCGATAGATAATCTACAAGAAATTATATTAATGGTATGTAATCCAAAGTCCTCCCCTTAAAGAAGGATGTGTAGGTGTGCTTTGCACATTTGACATAATAATTTTTGCCAAATTATGGTCGTAGCGATTTTGCTAAATTCCCGCGCTATCATCGTAAAAAATGCAATGATGGCCCCGGTAAGTGGCCGG
>CAYUAV010000882.1:0-1558 GCA_964442665.1 uncultured Bacteroidales bacterium | reverse complement strand
ATGGTATAATATGCAACCGGAAAAGAAATAATCATCGATATGGCAACCCATTTCGAAAAAATATTTATATAATGTAACAGGATACTTGATATATTTGCCCCGTTTACCTTGCGTATACCGATGTCTTTTGTGCTTCGCTTTATGATATATGATGAAAGGCCAAATAATCCCAGGCAGGAGATAAATATGGAGAAGAAGGCAAAATAGCTGAAAATTTTTCTTCTTTGCTTCTCTCCCTGGTATAGTGAATTATAATCATCATCAAGAAAACTATATTCAAAGCGATAGGCTGAATTAAATTCATTGTGAAGACCTTCAATGGCTTTGACGGTTCGATTTATATCCTTTGAAACGACTTTTACGAATGCATATTTATATTCATCCGGATAGATGAATAATACTATGGGTTCTACCTTATTATAAGCAGGTTTAAAGTTATAATCATTAACGATACCAACGACTCTGAGCTTAAAAGGCCCAATAGTAAGAATTTCTCCGATAAGCGGTTCCAAACCTATTATATTCGCAAATGTTTTATTAATGACTATGCTGGTTGTATCCATGTAAATTCTTTTTGGGAAAAAATCACCTTTTATTAGTTTCAAACCAAAAGTTTTGGCATAGTCGAAGTCCACAGATACGAGGGAAACCAATGGTTCCAGGTCAGGAGATTTTCCCTGCCATTCCCATCCGCTCCCATTCGACCAGATACCGGTTGGTTTCCAGTCGGAAAATGTAACATTGAGAATATTACTGTTCTTTAGTAATTCGGTTTTGAAAATCTGGTATTTATTTTTCAAATCTCCTCTTAATGGGATGCATATGATGTTTTCTTTATCAATGCCAAGTTCTCTGTTCTGGATATAAACCAGCTGTTTGTTTATAATAATCGTGTTAATGATAAGAATGACAGCGATGCTGAATTGAAGTATTACCAGTATCTCTCTGAATAATGCTTTTTTCTTCCCGTAATAAATGTCTCCTTTGATAACATTTACTGCTGAAGGGGAAGAAATATACAAAGCCGGGTAAGTGCCTGCAAGAATGGTTGTAATTAAAGTCACTGATATGATTCCAAGTATGAATTTCGGATTCAACAATTGAATGCTAATCATTTTTCCTGTCAGCTCGTTGAAAACAGGCAGCAATGATTCCGCTATGGTGAAAGCGATGAACAGGGAAATAAAGACCAGAAAAAAGAGATAAATAGAGATATTTGTCAAGCATGTGGTGATTGTGTTGAGAATTGTCCGACCAATGCTCTTGTTATGATCGGAAAGATAATTACGGTTGATGAAATAATCGAGATTATTATCAAAGACAGCTTATATTATAAAAATTCAGGTGGAGGTGTGACATTGTCGGGAGGTGAACCAACAATGCAGCCAGAATTTGCATTGGAAATTCTTAAAAAATGCAAAAGTATAGGATATCATACAACCATAGACACATCCGGTTATGTTAAATGGGAAATACTTGATGGAATAACAGAGTACACGGATTTAATACTTTTTGATATTAAACATTCAAATCCATTAAAGCATAAGGAATATACTGG
>CAYUAV010000881.1:0-1559 GCA_964442665.1 uncultured Bacteroidales bacterium | reverse complement strand
AGAACAAAATTAACCTTACCCCAATGATAACTCATACCTTCAAAATCGATGAGGCAACGAAAGCTTACGAACTTATCACAAGAAATCCAAATGATGAGTCTTTCACGGGCATAGTTATTCAGTATGATGTCGAAAAGGAACAGGAAAAGAAAATAGTTATAAAAGAAATAAAAGAACTTGAAAAAAAACAAAATGTTATTTCAGCAGGAATTATTGGCGGCGGGAATTTCGCAAGGGGAACGTTATTACCTGCAATGGTAAGCGTAAAGCAAATTTCGTTAGATGCGGTTGCTGACGCGGAAGGAAGAACTGCCGATTATGTTGGTAAGAAATATGGATGTAAATATACAACAAGTGATTATAAAGAAATCTTAAAAGATAATAATATAGACCTGGTTGTAATTACAACTCCCCATAATCTACACGCCGGTATGGCAATTGAAGCATTAAAAGAAAACAAAAATGTGCATCTTGAAAAACCAGCGGCAATGAATGAAGAAGAATTAAAAGAATTAATCGATACGGCAAAAGCTTCAAAAGGAAGACTTATGTTGGGTTTCAACAGAAGGTTTTCCCCTGAAGCATTAAGAATTAAACAAGTATTTAAAACCAGAAATACACCTCTTATGGTCTATTACCGAATAAATGCCGGTATGATTCCTAAAGAACACTGGGTCCAGGACCCGGAAATAGGCGGAGGAAGGATAATCGGAGAAGTCTGTCATTTTATTGATTTGATACAATTTCTGACAGATTCAAAACCATTTAAATTATATGCTTCTTCCGTAAAAGGCAAAGGAAATGTTATAGACGAAGACAATATTAATATTTCTATTGATTTAGAAGATGGTTCGAGGGGGAATATTATTTATACATCACTCGGCAGTAAATCTTTCCCTAAAGAATATGTCGAAGTCTTCGGTGATAGGAAGGTGGAAACGATTAACAATTTCAAAACAGGAAAATTCATTACCAGTCAGGACAAAGGGCACAGAGCTGAGTTCGTAGAATTCGTAAAATCCATTAAAGAAGGTAAATCCTCTCCTATTTCCCTTGAGTCTATATATTATACCACCCTAGCTACGTTTAAAATCCGTGAGTCATTAAAAACAGCAAAGCCTATTTCTCTTGATTGATGAAACTTGATTATTACAAAAGATTTTTGGATGCGTATGTATTCAAGAGGCCAAGTCATCTTGATTTTTGGTATGGGACTCCGGAGGTAAACTCTAAAGCACAAAAAGAAAAGCTATCACAGTATTACATGCCTTTCAAGAAGAAAGCCGAGTATAAATCTTTTCTTGATGAAAATGGCGTACCATTATTGAATTATGGTGGTAATATAGGCAAACAATATAACCCAATAGCTATTGCTCAATATGGTCTTGGTAATTTTAACTTATATAAGCAAACCAGTAATGAAGTTTTTAAGCAGAAAGCATTATTACAGGCAAACTGGTTGATTGATAATTTAGTAGAAAACGATAAAGGCATTCCTGTATGGATGCATAATTTCGATTGGAACTATGCGGAAAAGTTAAAAGCTCCCTGGTATTCCG
>CAYUAV010000880.1:0-1561 GCA_964442665.1 uncultured Bacteroidales bacterium | reverse complement strand
ACCAAACCAGCCTATGACGGGATCATCGTTTTTCTTTATCATTTTAATAGCTAGTTTATGCTTAGTGAAGAGCTATGGAAACGATTTCCTGCATTCATTCAGTCAAGTTGAACAATATTGAGTGATTGATAAAAAAGTACTATCGGGGAAAAAGTCTCTGGCAATTACGCGTTACAAATTCTAAAACATGTTTATTTCCAGTGTGGGTTTTAGAGCAAGATAAGTAAAAAACAGAGGATAGTGCCTTTCCGCTCTCAGCTCTCACTCTCACTCTGTTTTTAGGGTGGGAACTGCTGGATTCGAACCAGCGACCCCCTGCTTGTAAGGCAGGTGCTCTGAACCAGCTGAGCTAAGCTCCCCTTTTCTTAAAGCGGTGCAAATATAATGGTCTTTTAGCGATTTCAAAAAGAATTAAGTTTTTTTTTCCATCGCAAGAAATCCGCCACCACGAAAGTGCTACCGCCAATGTAAATCAGATCTTTGGAGGAAGAGTTGCCTTTTGCTAAAAGGTATGCTTCAACTACTGAGTCGCAACTTTCATAGAATAAACCCTGATGCTGAAAAAAGGATTCCAGCTTTCCAACTTTCATGGCTCTTGGAATTTTTGGTTCACATAAATAATACCTGGCTTTTTCAGGCAGAATTTCCATCAACGGTTCAAGCTTTTTATCGTCGACAAAACCTAAAATCATGTGCAGGTTTCGATAAGGTATCGATTGAATTTGATTAAGAATTTGGATGAATCCTTCCCGATTATGTGCTACATCACATACAACCAACGGCATTTTACCTGTAACATGCCACCGGCCCATAAATCCTGTGAGTTTTTTAACGTTCCCCAAACCATATTCGATGAGTTTTTTTTCGATATGAATACCCTTCTGATCAAGAATCCACAGAGTCATTAGCACAGGAGGAAGATTTTTCTTTTGATAGATTCCCTGCAGGTCGAGTGTGAGAGTTTTAAATTTCCACCCATAACATTTTCTAAGGTTCCAGCTTACACTGTCATTAGGATTATGCAAAGCATAATGAGGATCATAATATCGATCTGAAAACCAGAGATTGGCATCGTACTGTTGTGCCCGTGTGGTAAAAATATTAAAGATTTCCGGTTGAGTTTCACCTATAACAACCGGTATCGATGGTTTAATTATTCCGGCTTTTTCGCCGGCAATTTCAGCAAGCGTATTTCCCAGGAATTGGGTGTGATCGAGGCCAATGTTGGTTATTACTGCAACTTCCGGAGTAATAACATTAGTTGTATCAAGCCGGCCACCCAGGCCTACCTCAATAATAGCAATATCCACTTTTGAGCTTGTAAAATAATCAAAAGCCATAAACACTGTCATTTCAAAAAAGGAGGGTTCTATTTCTTCGAATATCGACTTGTGTTTTTCAGTAAATTCAATTACATATTTCCTGGTGATGTTCCTGCCGTTAACTTTTATACGCTCCCTGAAATCAAGTAAATGCGGCGAAGTGTAAAGCCCGGTTTTATATCCGGCCGATTGTAATACAGCTGCCAGCATATGACTAACCGATCCTTTTCCATTAGTTC
>CAYUAV010000879.1:0-1563 GCA_964442665.1 uncultured Bacteroidales bacterium | reverse complement strand
AAATCAATTGCTATTAAATATTATTCCGAAGTGTAATTGACCCGTCATCATTTAATTCCTGATCGCAAGCCCAGGTCACCGGGTATCTTTTATTTTTTACTTCTATCTCAGCATACAGCTTTAATCCTTTCCAAACCGTATTTTTTGGTAAGACTATCTGAGCCTGTCTTACCTTTCCCGGTAAGGGATAACCCGGATCAAGGCTGCCTCCTGCATTGACAGTGCCTTCGTCATTTCTAAGATATATTCTCAGGGCTCCGGGAATGGCAGCTATGCCATCATTTACCAATCCTAATATAATTGCAGGATATCCTTCCTGTTCATAGTACCATATCCATGATGGTCTTACACGATAACCTATTGATACAGATAAATCGTTAAGTGCTTCAGGGTATTTCCGGTAGTAATTCATTAAACCATCGGCAGATATCTTGTGCCAGTTCCAGAGTGAGAAGTAGTTGGGACTAATATCCTTTGCATGATAAATAATATTATCGGAATGAGTGACTTTCTCATTTATCCGGAGTGATTCTGCACTGCCATCAGAGATTCCGTTTTCTACCATTGCTCCTGTCCAGGGGGGACGGTTACTCAATGCTTCAATTTGCTCATTTTCAATAAAAATAGTATCGGTTCGCAGCCAGTTATGGCTTCGGATAGTACGGTCAAGCACCTCGGAGTTACCTACGTTACTGAAATCTGGTTGCGTATTGGTAAGTAAAGGAGTTTTATCCCAGTTTTTTGCCTGGTGTTCAAATAATGCAATGGAAGTTTCTTCAGCGGTATGATAATCCGGAAACGGATTACCTTCAAAAGGCCAGGTGTGACCTTCACCCCAAAAACCATACATAAAAGTATCAATAAATTCTATTGAACTTTTTCCATTGTATTCCTGAGCCAGGAGATCATCCAGTTCTTTAAATGCAGAAATAAACCCGGGATGGTCATACCTTGGAGCATAATGAACTTTACCGGGTATTCCGATTTTATTGGTTTTCCCCAGTTCCACAAAGGGGATTTTATTCACAAGAAAGTCCGGTACGGAATGCCCCTCGATCACCGGGCTCATAAGCTGAATACGCATTCCGACACGCTTATTGTATTTCTTTGCCTTTTCAAAGGTAATCTTCCAATGATCGGGAAAATCAAGTCTTCCCGGTTTCTTTTGAATATCACGCCAGTCCACACGTAAATACAATACATTTCCCAGTGCAAACCGGGCCAGCTTATCAACAGATTCTTCTAAAGATTCACCAGCAATTTTAGGAGGACCTGCCTCATCGCAAATATAGGTAACCAATCCCATACCATAATTTGGAACAGGTAATTTTGACGGTGTTGTAGCCATGACCACGTCAGCCCCGGGGGCAGTTGCATCCGGACCATATGCTGAAAACGGACCCTGATACAGGCGATCCTCCACTTCAGGGGGTGACCCGAAATCATAATTCTGCCAATTATGCGGAGGAATTCTGGCAGAGGTATTATTCCAGCTTACTCCGGCCAAAAATCCGACCACTCCTGTAGTTTTTATAAAGGACCTGCGCTTCACCTGATTTTCTG
>CAYUAV010000878.1:0-1566 GCA_964442665.1 uncultured Bacteroidales bacterium | reverse complement strand
CTGTTTGGCGCTGGTCAAGTATCTTCCTGCCAAACCAGACAAGGGGAAAGGTCAGCAATACCCCTCCTACGATGATAGATAGATTCATAACTTTTGAAAGTGGTGCTTTTAAAACATACCACCATACAATAAGGATTATCGCTAGGAGGATAATCCTGTAAAATGATCCGATGACACATTTCATAATAATCGATTCTTTAATCAATTCCCATCTTGCCACTTTCCCTTGCTTTAACTTGCCTTGCAAATTACAATTTCCCTGTAACAAAACAAAATATGGATTTTGTGAGACTTACCTCTTTTAATTCGTTTTATAATTTTTGTACAACTATTTTGAGGCCCATTGCAATCTTACTATTCACTCTTATTTTAGGTTATTTGGGAGACTAACTTTCAAAGTCGACATAAACGCAGTCTACACCTGGCGGGGAAAAGATTATTTTGAGTGTTATATGAACGGAGCTATCAAGCGTATGTTATTGGAATTGAATGTTGTCTGACACGTACTTCACAGGCATAGATTTTACTGTTTCAAGAATTCTATAAGATATTGATACCCTATACAGGAAATTATTGCGATGCCAAAGCTTAACAAGGTACCGATCAGCATATATTCAGTAAGTTTTCTATCTTTTGCTTTTGTTAAATCCCCGAATCGGAATACCGATTTTGCTGCTAAAAGAAAACCAATGCCTTCCCATAATCCAAAAGTATAAATCCGAAAATAAACAGCCGTTCAAGTATCCCGATGTAGACGCCGGCGTTTTGCAAAGCATCTTCCTCTTTTAACGCCCATCGCGACATTAGCTTTTTTATGATTACCGAGGATGTTAAAGTAATAAAGACCAAGGTAGTGAACAACACCATGCTTGTATCAGCATAAATCCACTCCACATCAACCCGATAGGGATAATAGATATAAACAGCAATTCCAATGAACAATAAATGTAAAAGTTGGTCGGTAAAAAACAATGCAGGCTCATTAATCTTACCGGTGAATTGTATTTTCAGAAAATCGATAATAAGATGAGAAGTAATCAAAATAACGATGCCAAGCCAGTAACTGAGATCAAATTTAAGTATGAATAATAGGGAAAGTGCATATATGCTTATGTGCAGGTAAATATATTTTTTATTTTCCAGTTTTTTCTTAATCAGAATTGAAGGTTGAAAGAGAAAGTCGGCCATCAGATTGGCCAGAAATAGTTTAATAAAAAAGTTTAACATAGCAATTTGATATTGTTTTTATAAAAGGTATTGAGCTCCATAATTTCATAGTATCCTCCACGGCTCAATCCCCGGCTTATATTGCTTTGATTTATATTCAGAATTTTAGCCAGCTGTTTTTGATTTTCTTTCTCATTTTCAATGGCTCCCTTTATAATGCCGGCAATTACCGATGACCAGTTATTTATGGTAAGAGAAGCCAGTCTGAACATTATACGCAGCTGCGAATCAAACTCAGCCCATGGAGTCTTTATAGCCAAGGATTGCTTTTCCATTTGTTCAAAGCATTTTCCCGAATGAACAAATGCACTACCGTTCGATTCTGTTATTTTCCCCGAT
>CAYUAV010000877.1:0-1569 GCA_964442665.1 uncultured Bacteroidales bacterium | reverse complement strand
CACTGTGTATGCAGTTTAATGTATTTCTGCTATTCATAGATAGTTGAAATCAGCCTGTCTGTAGTCCTTCTTATCTGTTCCATTTGTTGGATTGTTTGGTATTATCCCCTTACGTGTTAACCTGTGTACGAATGATTATCCCATTTCGTTACTTTTTTTTGTGAAAATTTTAGTCCAAACCACCAAGATAAGTCTGTTCGTAACTTTTTATAAACCATATCAATGAAGCATTGAAATGAAAAATCGATATGTTGTATAATATGAACAGAAGACTATGATAAAATGAATAGAGTTAACAGGCTAATCCAATTGATAATTTTCCCGGATAATGTTTTCTCCGTTTCCCTCATACTGACGGAGTTCAAACTGAGAATTCTCGATCACACCGTAGGTGAAGCTATAAATCCAATCACCCAGGTTTATCACACGGCTTTTATTTCCAAGCCGGACGTCATAAGGAATATGACGATGACCGAAAATAAAAACATCGAAATGCTCTTTTTTTAACATTTGCCTGGCAAAAACAATTTGAAGTTCATTTGCTTCTCCTCCGAAATCTTTTGCAACAATTCCTTTTGAATAACGACTGTTTTTTGACCACGTTTTACCCAGCCACATTGCAAAATTCGGATGAAGACGTGCAAACAGAAATTGCAGGATCTTACTTCTGAAAACACTTTTTAATATTTTATATCCATACTCACCCGGACCCAATCCATCGCCATGGGCCAGAAAATATCGAAGTCCGTTAATCTCACGTATTAAAGGTTTATGATGTATTTCCGCTCCCAGTTCTGATGCAAAATAATGATATGTCCATATATCATGATTACCTGAGAAAAAATACAATTTCGTACCATTGTCGGACAATTCGGCCAATTTACCCAGGAAACGGGTAAAACCCTTCGGAACGACATGTTTATATTCGTGCCAGAAATCGAAAATATCGCCAAGCAAATAAAGTTCAGCCGCATGATCTTTAATTTCGCCGAGCCATTTCACAAGAAGTTTCTCCCGCTCCAGGCTTTTACTCACAGGATGCAGACCTAAATGAACATCAGAAAGAAAGTATATTTTCTGTTTACTCACATTAATGGTATTACCGGTTGATAAGGTTTGGAAGATTTTTCTCAAGTAAATCGGGTGAAATATTTTTTGCCAAAATTTCTTTTTGCTCCCTGTCAATTAAATAATTCATGGGCACGGTAATGACATTATAGTAATAGCGTGTTTGCGAATCGGGGAATGTCGTATCGCATACACTGATCCATGGAATTTCTTCGAATGCTAACACTTTTTTCCAGTTACTCAGTGATTTATTCACCGAAACCTGATAAATCTCAAATCCGTTATTATGATATCTTTTATAAATCTTTTTCAGTTCGAGGGTATTCTGAATGCTCTCCTTTTGGGAAACGGACCAAAAAGTCAGTAGCACTATTCTGCCTTTTAACGAAGAAAGAGCGACATTCTCACCATCGGGTCGGGGAAGATTTAAATCGGGAACATCATAACTCACAGGTTCTTTATTCTTCAACAATTTACGGGTATTGTAATCAGAAAAGAGCA
>CAYUAV010000876.1:0-1572 GCA_964442665.1 uncultured Bacteroidales bacterium | reverse complement strand
CAGATTATAATTGACTTCCTCATCCTCAGCAATCAGTATTACTTTGCCTGACCAGTTATAATCGATCTGGTAATCGATTTGAGCAGGCCGCTCATAATTAATGCCCGGTTTATAGGGAATATTGAAATAAAATGCCGATCCTTTATTTATTTCTGATTCAACCCAGATTTTACCCCCTAGTTTTTCAGCCAGTCCTTTTGAAATAGACAGTCCCAATCCTGTACCTCCATAAAGTTTGTTATAAGAGGAACTGACTTGTCTGAAGCGGTCAAAAATAATTTTTTGTTCTTCCTCATTCATGCCGATACCTGTATCTTTTACAAAGAATACGATATCTCTCCTCCTGTCGATGTAATATCCTAATTCAATACTGCCTTTTTCAGTAAATTTCTGGGCATTTGATAATAAATTCGAGAGTATTTGTTCCAGACGCACCTTATCGGTAAATACGGCAGATTCCTCGTTCTTCAGTCCAAAATTTAGTATGAGTTCAATAGGTTTATTCAATACCTCAAGCTGGTTTTTATAACTCAGGTATAATTCATGCAAAACCTTGTTCAGCTGGAAATTTTTATTAAAAATATTAATCTGGCCCGCCTCGATCTTTGATATATCAATAATATCGGTTATAATGTGAAGAAGTTGCCTGCAATTAGAATTGATAAGATCAATATATTGCCTGCGCTTTTCATCGGATAGTACTCTGTTTCTTATTAAAGTTGCAAAACCCAGGATTGCATTCATCGGAGTCCGGATTTCATGGCTCATATTGGCCAGGAAAGCCGACTTCAGCTTATCGCTCTCTTCGGCTTTTTCTTTGGCTGTTTTTAGTTCATCATTAATAAGTTTTAGCTTAACGTTTTGAATAGCAAGCTTTTCACTATAACTCCTGATTTCTTCCTCATTCATCTTACGCTTGCTTATTTCAAGGGATATGCCGGTTACTCCCATAACATTACCCTGAGCATCGAAAATAGGAGCCTTGAAGGTTTCAAACCAACGATCAATAGTTTTCTCTTCAAAAAAAGATTGTTTCTGTGTAATGATAATCTTCAGATCCTGTTCACGATAGCGTTGAGCATATTCTTGCAGGTACAAATCGTAATCTGTTTTCCCGATAATTTCGTCGGCCGATTTGTGAACCGAATTTACGAATGATTCATTCACCGAAAGGTATTTCCCGTCGCAATCTTTCAACCAGGCCAAATGAGGTAAATTATTAAGAATGGCTTTCTTTTGTGCTTCGCTGTGAATCAGTGCTTCTTCGGTTATTTTACGATTAGTGATATCGGTAACAATACCTTCGATAGCAACGGCTTTACCTTTATCATTTCTGATTATCAGGTTTTTTTGTTGTACCCAGCGGACTTCTCCGTTTTTCTTCTGAATCTTAATCTCATAAAATTCGGGAGCCTCTCCTTTTAGCAAGGCTCGCCAATGCTTGACAAAATCACTCAGATAACCCGGATGAATAAGTCTTCGTATCAATAAAGCCGAATTGTAAAACTCTTCAGGCTCATAACCAAATAAATCCTTTGATTGGGGGCTGATATATTCATACCTGCATTCAGG
>CAYUAV010000875.1:0-1575 GCA_964442665.1 uncultured Bacteroidales bacterium | reverse complement strand
ATATTGTGTGCCAAAGAAATAAATATTGGTAAGAATACCCTGATCGGAGCCAATTGTATTATAATTGACAGCGACATGCATCATTCAGATCCCGATAAAAGATTGGAGGAAAATATTCCCTCCCACCCTGTAAATATTGGAGAAAATGTATTTCTTGGTTTTAACAGTATCGTTTTAAAAGGGGTTACAATCGGAGCAAATTCGGTTATTGGTGCAAATAGCGTTGTCCTGAAAAATATACCTCCCAATGCCATTGCAATGGGAAATCCTTGTAAAGTTATTATGATCAGAAAATCAAACTAATTGGGATTGAAGAGCTTTTGTTGTATTCAATTTCCAGATTAATACTAGTACGAAAATTATGTGTGGAATATGTGGAGTATTACAGCTTTCGGGTAACCTGGCATTTACCCGGGAAAAACTTGAAAGAATGAATAACTCAATAGTACACAGGGGGCCAGATGACAGTGGAATTTACCTTGATGACCAGATTGGTTTAGGGCATCGCAGATTATCTATCATCGATTTGTATTCCGGTGCACAACCCATGTCTGATCATAGCAAAAAGTATATCCTTGTTTACAATGGAGAAATATACAATTATAAAGAAATTCGGGCTGAACTGGAACAGAAGGGACATAGATTTTCAACTCAATCCGATACCGAGGTTGTGCTGAATTCTTACAAGGAATGGGGAATTAAATGTCAAAAAAAATTCAATGGTATGTGGGCTTTTGCTCTTTGGGACACCAATGAGAAAACCTTATTCCTATCCAGGGACAGAATCGGTGAGAAGCCACTGTTTTATTCCGCTACAAAAGATATCTTCGTTTTTGGATCGGAGCTAAAAGCAATTCTTAAATCAGGTCAGCATGCGAGTATTAACTATGAAATGATCGAAACCTATCTTTATCTTGGATACCTACCGGGTGAGTATACATTTTATAAAGAAATTTTTAAATTGAATCCTGGACACTATATCTTGGTAAAAGAAGGCAAGGTTTTTAAATACCGCTATTGGAACGTCCCCGGCATCGATGAGAAGGATATGATAAAGGATAAAAACAAAATTTTCCTTGAGTTCAGGGAATTGCTACTTGATTCCGTTCGCCTACGAATGCGCAGTGATGTGCCTTTTGGAGCTTTTCTGAGCGGAGGATTGGATTCGGCAACCATAGTAGCCTTAATGGCTGAGGTATCTGATCATCCTGTAGAAACCTTTACCATAGGATTCAACGAGCCGAAATATGATGAGAGGAACCTGGCAAGGCTTACCGCATCACTGAATTTCACCAATCATCATGAAAAAATCATAGAGCCGCATTCCTTCTTCAGTGCGCTTGACAAAGTGTTAATGCATTTTGATGAGCCTTTTGCAGATCCGGCCTCTCTTCCTACCGGTTATGTTTCAGAGTATGCTCACAATCATGTTAAAATGGTACTTACCGGAGACGGAGGTGATGAAATACTTTGCGGATACAACACTTTTGTCAGTGAGAAATTCACTGATTATTATACCAGGCTGACACCTAAAATCAGAAAAATTCTTCCTTTCATCCTTACCGGTATTTCAAA
>CAYUAV010000874.1:0-1585 GCA_964442665.1 uncultured Bacteroidales bacterium | reverse complement strand
GTCCGAATCACTCTCCGAACAAAATATCACACTGGAAAACGAAAGAAACCTGTTACGAACATTGATTGACCACATGCCTGACTATATATATATAAAGGATAAAGAAAGCCGGTTCCTCACAGTTAATAAGCGATTATTGAAAGTTATGCACGCGGAGTCGCTTGATGACATTATTGGTAAAACAGACTATGATTCAACTCCTACAAAAGAGGCAGCTGACTTGTATTTCCAGGATGAGAAGCGTATAATTTCCACCGGTGAACCTATCATTAACAAGGAAGAAATTGGTTTTGATGAAAACGACAGGGAAAGGATAATATCAACTACAAAAGTTCCATTTTACGATGCTGATGGAAAAATTGCAGGAATAGTAGGTATTGGCAGAGATATTACCAAACAAAAGAAAGCTGAACGCCAGTTGCGGGAGCAGGCTCAAAATCTGCAGGAAGTAAATGTCATTCTTGAAGAAAGACAGGAAAAAATCCAGCAGCAGGCTGAAGAACTTAACAAACAGGCACAGATCCTGAAAAAAGCAAATACCCAGCTTGAACACCTGAACGCAACCAAAAATAAGTTTTTCAGTATTATTGCTCATGACCTGAAAAACCCATTTCAGGCGATTTTCGGTTTCTCGGAATTACTTCTGCGCAACTATAATGATTTTGATAATCCTCAGAAGATGGATTTGCTGGGAATGATTAAAACGTCATCGGAAAGCGCATATAATCTTTTGGAGAATCTGTTGCAATGGGCACGAACGCAAACCGACCGTATAAAATATAATCCTGCCCCTATCGATATAGGCGAACTTATAGAACAAAATATAACACTAGGTCAGGCCAGTGCCGAAAATAAACATATCACACTGGTATCGGATTTAAAATGCCCTTCAAAAGCTTTTGCCGATAAAAACATGATCAACCTTGTACTTCGTAATTTTATAAGCAATGCTATTAAATTTACGAATGATGGCGGCATAGTAACCGTTCAATGCAGTGAAGATGCACAAAAAACCGATGATATTGAAGTTTCAATTGTTGATACCGGGGTTGGAATTTCGGAGGATAATATTAAAAAGCTGTTCCGTATTGATGAATACTTCTCGACTTCAGGTACTGCAGGTGAAAGTGGTACCGGACTGGGGTTAATAATATGCAAGGAATTTGTTGAAAAGAACGGAGGGGAAATCAGGATCAGCAGCGAGTTGGAGGTTGGAACAACATTTACCTTTTCGCTACCAAAGAAAGAAAAAAAATAACATTTATCTCCGTAGCACTTTCTGCCGTAAAATTGCCGATCGGAACGGATCGACAATTCGAATTAACAGGCTTCTTTTATCAGTTATAATTTCTGCTACACCCGGCATATTTTGCTGAAATGTAATAGGTATATTGTAGTTGGTAATCAGTTGTATGCTATCGAGGCGAATTTCAACCACATACAATTCATTGTTTGGTACCAGCGATATCGAGGTAATTGTTCCGGAAACCGTTCCAAATTCAAGGTAAGGATAATTATCGAAACGTATTACTACACTGTGGCCCTCCCTTACCTTTCCTGCCCCCTTAGCCGAAAGCATTACTTT
>CAYUAV010000873.1:0-1591 GCA_964442665.1 uncultured Bacteroidales bacterium | reverse complement strand
TACCGGATCAACTCCGTATTTATCCAACAGGTCGAGGGGTTTGACAATATTTTGCAGCGATTTGGACATCTTAGTCTCGCCAACCATCCACCAGCCGTGGGCGAAAATGGTCTTTGGCAGTGGGATGCCTGCCGCTTTCAGGATTGTCGGCCAATAAACACAGTGAGTTGTGACAATGTCCTTGCCAATTAAGTGGTAATTTGCCGGCCACCATTTATTGAATCTTTGAATGTCGTTTGGATAACCAATAGCGGTTACATAATTCAATAGGGCATCGAACCAGACATAGGTTACGTAATCACTGTCGAAGGGCAATTCATTCCCCCAACAGAGTAGTGCTTTTGGTCGGGAGATACACATTACTTCCAACTGGTTTTTTAAAAAGCCATTGACCTCTTTTTTACGACTTTCGGGCCGGATAAATTCGGGATTTGCATTGATGTAATCAATCAACCATTGCTGGTATTTACTCATTTTGAAGAAATAATTTTTTTCTTTAATGAACTCAGGTGGTTTCAGGTGCTGCGGGCATTTCCCATCTACTAACTCTTTGGGTGTATAAAATCGCTCACAGCCGACACAGTAATAACCCCCGTATTCATGTTCGTAGATCTCGCCTTTATTCCAGAGATCCTGCAGGACATGCTGGACACTCTTCTCGTGGAATGCGGCGGTAGTCCGAATGAAAAAATCATTAGTGATTTCCAATTTTTCCCAGGTTTTCTGGAAATGGACTACCATTTGGTCGCAGTGTTCCTGCGGAGTAATACCAGCCGCCGCAGCGGCTTGCTGAACCTTTTGGCCATGTTCGTCAACTCCGGTCAGGAAAAAAACTGTGTCGCCCTGAGCACGGTGGAAACGAGCCAGTACATCAGCCAGGATCGTGGTGTAAGCATGTCCGATATGAGGTTTGTCATTAACGTAATAAATTGGGGTTGTGATATAGAAGGTCTGTTTGGGATCGTTCATTAAATATTTATCGGAATTATTTGTCTAATTAATGACTTTGTAATGACCATCGAATTCCGCTAGTGGGAATTCTTCAAACTCATCATTTTCGAATTTCAAAGTAACGGTCTTTTGATAAACATCTATTTTTTCAAGGCTGCCGATTTTGTCTTTAAAGTTCACCTTGCTGCCATAAGGCGGGTAATTTTTAAGAAATTCTTCATAAAAAGGGTGTTCAAAGCGGAAGCAGCATTTTAATTTTCCACAGACACCGGAAATCTTAGTGGGATTCATTGGCAGATTCTGTTCTTTGACCAGTTGGGTATTTACCGGATCAAAATCATCAATGAATTGATAACAGCAAACCGGTTTTCCGCAGGCTCCGATACTGCCCGTCCGGCGGGTCTCTTCGCGCGTGCTGATTTGCCGCATTTCGATGCGCGTTTTGAATTCAGCCGCCAGGATTTTTACCAATTCCCGGAAATCTATACGATCGTCGGCAGTGAAAAAGAATATAACCTTTTTTCGGTCAAGACGGTATTCTACATCAACCAGTTTCATTGGCAAGTTTAAGTTTTTAATCTGTTGCTCGCAGTACTGAAAAGCACCTTGTTGGCGAATTCGATTATCGTGATCTCGGAGA
>CAYUAV010000872.1:0-1594 GCA_964442665.1 uncultured Bacteroidales bacterium | reverse complement strand
AGCTATATTCTTAACTCTGGATTTGACCTTTTAGCCATGAAAAAGTACATGATACTACTAATAATATGCATCTGTTTGTTTTCCTGTGAAAAATATTTTCATGAGGAGGCCACCTCCCTGGGAAAAATTGAAACAGTTGAAGCACTTGAAGATGCTACCCAGGGTGTATATGCCAAACTTGCCGAAGCTTTATCAACAGATAATGAAATAAATGTTATTCTGAGTCCAAATATTAAGGGCGATGACATAAATCTTCGACCTGAGAATTACTCAGAATATTATGATAACACACCTGATTGCTGGGAGCTGAATGATCAAATTCTCGAAAAATATTTTTCTTCCCAGGATTATCCCTGGATAGTGCTTTACCAAGTTATTGTCTCAGCCAATAATATTCTGAAACAATTTACTATATCGGAAACAGAAAATACTGAAATTAGCCATTTGCTTGGCGAAGTAATTTTTCTCAGAGCCTATTGTTTTTTCAGGCTCACCCGCACCTATGGCCAGATACCTATTATAACCGATACGGAAATAAATTACCAAACAAAACTTGCCGATTTTGAAACTATATATAGCTTTCTGGAGCAAGAGTTAAAACAATCTTCAGAACTACTACCGGAAAACACAGATGAAGCCAGGATTCCTTATATTACTGTACATAAAGGTGTAGCTCTTGCTTTACTTGCAGAAGTTTATCTCCATTGGGCAGGTTATCCCCTAAAAGAAAATGAAAAATACCGGCTTGCAGCACAGACAGCATTAGGTGTTATTGATAGTGCGGATTATTATGGATTTCATTTGCAGGAGGATTTTGCCGATGTTTGGGATAATAACATACATCGTAATCCTGAATCGATCTTTAGTATTTATTTTGAAAATGCGGAAAATGCTACAAGCTTAGGAGAAGCAAGTCTACTAATGTATATTGGTCACTCTTTTATAAATACTACGGGAAACTTTTCTTCAGAAAAAACAAAAAATATTGCATTATTCTTTTTCCCAACAGAGATTCAGTTTTTCAATCAGTATCCGTCTTCCTATCGAAAAGACATCACCTTCTTTAAAGATATTTATTTCCCGGATCAGTCTGATACAACTCATAAGGAAATCAATGAAGTTGGACCATGCAGTAGAATTGCATACCGGAAATTTATTTATAATGAGTTAGCCTTATCACCCGAGCAATTTAATATCAATTTTCCAATTGTAAACTATCTCTTTGGCTTGAATAAAGTCTATATATACCGCTACGCACACACATTGCTAACTTATGCAGAAGCTTCCGCAAGAGCCGGGGAGTTAAATGAAAAATCGTATGAATGTGTAAACATGATCCGGCGAAGAGCGCATAATGTAAATCTTTATAGTACTTCCAGATTCGACTTACAACCCGGTTTATCAACGGATGTTTTTGCTGATTCAGTGGTGTGGGAGCGTGCCTGGGAATTTGCAGGAGAACATGAAGGCCGTTGGTTCGACCTGGTAAGGCTCGAAAAAGTGGAGGATTTGCCCAATCTGCGTCACCCTGATGAAGGTGGATGGCCTTCCTCTTCGGTGACAAAGGAGGATTATTTTTTCACGATTCCGGAAG
>CAYUAV010000871.1:0-1602 GCA_964442665.1 uncultured Bacteroidales bacterium | reverse complement strand
ATCCTAGAACCTATTATAAACCTAAACTTTTATCTATGAAAAGAATTACAGGTATGCTTGTATGTCTGGCATTGTTTTGCTATTCCGCGATAGCGCAGGACATACAGATTACAGGGACGGTTACCAACGATGACGATGGTAATGTGCTGCCTGGTGTTTCGGTTGTGATCAAAGGCACAACAAGCGGAACAACGACCAATGTTGATGGTGTTTACACACTCACCGCACCATCAGATGCTGTACTAGTTTTTAGTTTCGTGGGTATGACCACGCTTGAGGAAGAGGTTAACGGCCGTACCCAAATCGATGTAGTCATGACTTCCGAAGCAGTTGAAATGGCCGAAGTTGTGATTACGGCACTTGGTATTACGCGAGAAAGAAAATCTCTGGGATATGCAGTGCAGGAAGTTGGTGGTGAGGAAGTAAGTAATGTTAAGTCTGATAACTTCATTCGTTCACTTTCGGGTAAAGTAGCTGGGGTTCATATTAAGAACAACACAAACTTTGGCGGATCGACAAATGTCATTATCAGAGGATCGACCTCACTGACACAAAACAATCAACCCCTGTTTGTTGTGGATGGTGTGCCCATTAGCAATTCAAATACGAATAACACCGGACAATTGACAGGACGGAGCGGGTATGATTATGGTAATGCAGCTTCTGATATAAACCCGGATGATATCGAATCGGTCAGTATTTTGAAAGGTGCTGCTGCAACCGCACTTTATGGTTCCCGTGCTGCAAATGGGGTTATTCTTATTAATACAAAAAAAGGTTCGGAGAGTAGTGCAATCCATCTTACTGTTAATTCTAATGTTACATTCAGTATGATGGATAAGAGTACCTTCCCTGTGTATCAGGATAAATATGGTGGTGGTTATGATCCAACCTGGTATAGCAGTCCTGATTATCCCGGACTGGATGCTGCCGATATTAATGGCGATGGAGTTGATGAATTGCTTGTTCCCTTCTATGAAGATGCTTCCAGGGGACAGGAATTTGATCCTAACCTCATGGTATATCAATATGATGCTTTTATTCCGGAATCACCTTATTATATGACCCCAAGACCATGGGTTGCTGCAGAAAACGGACCGGAAACATTTTTCGAAACCGGAATAAACTATACCAATAGTTTTGATATAACCGGAGGAGCTGAAAAATCAGCCTATCGATTTTCCTATACAAACCAGAATCTTTCCGGTATTATGCCGAACAGTACATTAAAGAAGAATAATTTTCTGTTTAATGGTTCCTATAACTTTTTCGACAACCTGAAGATTTCTGCCAGTGCAAATTATATTAATACTATAGGTAAGGGACGCCCATCAACAGGATACAGCGATAACATTATGAGTTCGTTCAGGCAATGGTATCAGGTCAATGTTGATATTCAGGAACAAAAGGATTTGTATGATTTGACCGGACAGAATGCCACATGGAACCCTGTTTCATGGGATGATCGTACTCCGATATATTGGGATAATCCCTATTGGATCCGATATAAAAATTTTGAACAGGATCAGAGAAATCGACTCATTGGTTACACCCAACTCGACTGGCAGATAACCAGTTATTTAAGTGCAATGGGTAGAATTT
>CAYUAV010000870.1:0-1605 GCA_964442665.1 uncultured Bacteroidales bacterium | reverse complement strand
CTACCGGGAAGGTAATTTTTGAAGAGCCCGCAATTTTATTTGAAGAATTTGAAGAGGGCTTACAAACTATAGAAGAAGGACAATCGATAGTACTGCAGAATATCATTTTTGAATTTAATAAAACGGCACTATTACCCGAGTCATACCCTGAATTAAACAAAGTAGCTGCATTTATAAAAGATAATAATATACAGCTGATTGAGATAGGTGGGCATACAGATAGTGAAGGGTCCGAATCTTATAATCAGAAATTGTCCGAAGGCAGGGCTAAATCGGTCGTTGACTATCTGGTTTCACAGGGTATACAACCAGGTCGCATGCAGGCAAAAGGTTACGGAGAATTAAAGCCTATCGATACAAATCGGACCGACGAGGGAAGAGCGGTTAACCGGCGTGTTGAATTTACGCTTCTTAAAAAATAGTTACTTATTTGTAAACCTGTAATTTATACATTATGAAAAATATAGTTCTGTTTTTATTTTTAGCTGCATTCATTCATATCAGTGTAAACGGACAAAATATAAAAAAGGGTTTTAAAAGCCTCGAAAAAAAGGAGTATGATAAAGCACTCGATGCATTTAAAAAGAATCTTTCTGATAATCCGGATGAGGTAGGAGCTAATTTTGGCATGGCTCTGGTTCTGGCCGACGATGAGTCGCCGTATTTCGATATTATCGATGCCTGGCAATATGTCGATCGTATGAAAAACAAGATCGGGGAATTATCGCAGGAAGATATTGATATACTCAGCGAATATTTTCTGAATACCGAAGTTCGCAAAACCAGCAGACCTGTAAAGAAGAAAGTTGAAATTGCTGTTGATGCGATTGAAGACCGACTGATTAAGTATATCCGTGAAGAAAACAATCTCGATGCCGTATACGAACTGCTTGACAGGTATCCGAATTACAGGCACTATGATAATGTTGTTCATATACGCAACCAGTTTGAATATCGGAAATATGAGAAAATGAACACGATGGAGGCTTATGAGGAATTTCTGGCTAAATTCCCCGATGCTGCACAGGTAGGTAAAGCCATACGGGCACGGAATAAACTTGCTTTTGAAAAAGCCAGGTTACAGAACACGGTGAGTGGCTATATGGCATACATTACAAAATATCCGAATTCCGAATATCTTCAGTCGGTTATCAAACTCCGAAATGCTGCTGCTTTTGCCGAAGCAAAAAAAATCAATACGCTCGAAGCTTATGAGAAATTCATAGAGAATTATCCCGATGCACTCGAAGTTTCGGAAGCCAAGACAAAACAACAGGATCTTTTATATCAGCAGGCACGAAGAGTAAACTCTCTTCAGGCTTTCAATGAGTTTATTAAAAAGTACCCTGATGGCCAATACTTTGTCGATATATTCAACCTGAAAGCTACTGAACTGGGCACACGTTTTCTGAGAGAAAATAATTTTACCAGTCCGGCTGTTTTTTGGGCAAAAGGATTCGATAATAATGGCCGGATTGAGTCGGGCGGAACCATTGCGATAACTCCCGGAGGTGAATATATACTGGCTTGTAATACACGGGATAATGATACAACCTATGCCGATACCTGGGTATTAAAACTTGATCCTTCAGGAAAAATGCTGTG
>CAYUAV010000869.1:0-1607 GCA_964442665.1 uncultured Bacteroidales bacterium | reverse complement strand
ACTTCATTTGCATTTTTCCACCAATAGGTGTCATCCTGTCTATATTCAAAATATTGAGGATATTTCTTTTGCATCTTACGGAATGGATCAAAATAGCTAACTTCAAGAACTATAAAATATTCTCCCTTAATGAAATATAGCATATAAGAAAAAACAAAATCTGTAGAAGACGATAATTGTTCTTCTCCTATAATTTTATTTTCATGTTTAAAAAAATCATGTGTACTATTTACATTTCGAAAGAATACACTTCCCTGTTTTTTGTTTAATTTTTTTAAGACCTCATCTTTGCTATTTAATCCCAGCCATGCTAAAGTTTCAGAATTCTCAATTTTCTCATATGCCAAATATATGCCATATTTATTCTCTAATTCTTTATTATTAGCTACTGGTTTTTTCCTAATATTTGCATTGTCAATAATCATTTCACTAGGGTATTCTAACATTATACCAATTTTATCAATTTTCATTGTTGTATTATCTGAAAAACAACTAAATATTGATATACAAATAATAATAAAAACGAAGAATTTTATTTTCAACATAATCTCTTTCCCTATATAGAAGTAATTTTCATGGTTTATATTCATAATTTCTTATTTCTCTTAATCTCGAAGTGATTGGTGGAGATTCTTCTTTAGCATCCCAAGGATCAAACATTAAACCACTATCAGAAAAATTACCTGATGCTCCAGAATCTAAAAAATGATTTCCTTCAGGTTCTCCAAACCATCCTTTTGTAAAATATATCTGGTGATTGGCTTTACTATCATCTCTTTCCCAAGACCCTCCAAGTCCTGTCACACTCCACGCATCATTTAAAAAACCTCCTTTGCCCTCAACTGGATCTTTTGGCACACCTTCAGCATTTAAACTTCCCTTCTTTAACCCTACTCTTAACATATCTGCCGCCTTTGTTAATGTTAGTATCTGTCCTTTACGTTTCGTATATTCTTCAGACATTTCATTAATCATCGATGTAGCATTACAAAGCTGATTGATACCTTTATCATCAGTAATAAAATTGAATCTTTTACCGCCTGAAGTAGTACCTTCCAGAAAGTCAAATTCTCTCTGTCCAAAATATCTCGGTTTTATTTTATTGTTTGTGATGTTGGCCACTTTCGCTTCATCTTTAGTTACTACATGAAACTTTTGATGTTTTTCCAGATGTCTGGTGGTATTATATTTTTCTGCTATTCCCTCATCATATTTTAATGTTCCCTCTTCCTGCAATTGTCTTGCTATTTGCGCAAAACGGTTCTCCAATCCTGTGGGATCAATATACTTAAGCGGATTATTCCCGCAGTACGCATATAAGTTAAGCACGTCCATCGCCGAATCAGAATTTAACCACCTACCGGTCCGCTCGTCAAGATAGCGCGCGCCGAAAAAGTAGGGCCCCGTCTCGGTGTCAAGCTCCTTGGAAGGATTATTTCCGTATCTATACCAGTTCACCCCGTCCTTGATGGGGTCTTGGCTGATGAACCGTCCCAGCGTAGCGTCGTACCAGCGGGCGTTGAAGTAATACAGGCCGGTCTCTTCGTCCAAATCCTTGCCCGTATACTTGGCGTCATGTTCTTCCGTGCCGTACTCGCCGGTAAGAC
>CAYUAV010000868.1:0-1613 GCA_964442665.1 uncultured Bacteroidales bacterium | reverse complement strand
TTAAAATCCCATACCCTGATATTCTTATGTTCCGTATTATCGAAGAGTACATTCTTATAGGCATCTATTACCTTGAATTCGATATCGGGTAAAGCATCGGAACCACAAACAGCCAGTCGATAGCTTTGCCCGGAATAGAATGTTTTATAAAGCTCCGCCTCCTCTCCTTCGGTTAATATCGCAGCATGATAATTTCCATCATGGATATACGGAATAAGCTCTAACTTGCAAATCTTTTTTGCAAAGCCTTTACATTGAGCAGAGGCATCATAACTTAAAAAGGCTAAAACAAAAATCAGGGCTATCAGATGGTATGTTCTTCTCATGATATCATATTTTATTGTATAAAGCTTGTTCTGAGATTGTCGACAACTAACTGAATCTGTTTGAAATCGGCGGGTGTAACACTAACCTTTGTTTGTGATTTAATGGTTGTTACATTGGCTTCATCGGTTTTTACCGATTGGGTTTCGGTAGTTTCAACAGTGACTTTATCAAATGCTTTTTTGAGAGGCTGTAACTCAGAGATCAGTTCAATAATCTCTTCATTGGGCTCTCCCGTGGCATTTTCTTTATTATCGTCCAGCATCCGCTGCACAATATTGAAAGATAATTTCTGTTCAAGAATACGATCAACAAGTTTATTTCCATCGATACTTTTATCTCCCACCAGTTTCGTTGCCAGGTAGAGTCCTTCGATCCATCCGCCAACGAGAACAATAGCGGCTATATCCTGGCGTTCATTTTCCTTCAGATAGGAACTTGAATTCAGAAATGTCTCGGAAATAATATCCATCACAACGTCCCTGTTCTGAAGATTGTTCTCAAGCCTTGTCATAGTTTCATTATCAATGGCATCGCTAATATCAAGTCCCTCAGCCATTTTTCTGGCCGCTGTCATATAATTAATTGATGTCTGTGTCTGATCAAATAAACTGGCGAAACTCAAATCTGTTGTGTAAATTCCGAGATTTAAAGCCAAAGCCTTGTTGGTAGTGTATTTTGTAACATTATCAAGTGGATTTAACAACTCCTCATCATACTCGGCTCCTGCCGATTTGATAAGCATGGCTGTTTCGAGAGGTGAAGGAAGCGAATAGAAAATCTTTTTTGCCTTGTCAATATCATCGAAAATATCGTCTTCTGTAACAAAATCCTCGATATTCACATCCTGGGAAGATTTTTTACTTTCCGATCTACATCCGGATAATCCAAAAGAAGTAATTAAAACCAGGAATAGAAATGATGAATAGAGATTGAATTTATTGGTCATGTGTTGACTTTTTTAGGTTCTATTTTTTCCGCAAATCCTTATGTTCGTAGTAAAATTAATATTTTTTTTTAATTTACAAAATTGGTAAACACGGCATTTGCTAAGTATTTATCAAGATTCAGTAGTTTACAATTTTATCTGTTAACAGGGGATGGTATTTCGGATCGAGCTTTGTGCTCCATCCGATTAAATAATTTGTATATTCTCCTATTTCCAGATTGTTAATATTTTTAGAATAAACATCCTGCATAATATCATTCGGAAAGTATTCCATCAGGAGTTTTATTTTTTTCTCATTTCTGCGATACACCGATTTTGAAAAGTCGGACGCCCCGAACAG
>CAYUAV010000867.1:0-1616 GCA_964442665.1 uncultured Bacteroidales bacterium | reverse complement strand
GACTTCTGACCCCTTAAAGAATGAAAAATCACAATTCAAGAATAACGGATTACGTATAACGAGTCGCGAATTACAAAAATTATAACCTGCTTTGGAATGATACGATTCATTTTATGCACTGGTTAGGGCACATTTAATTATAAACGATGCCATACGAATATCCAAAGAATTATGCTCGATTTTATGATTTGATATACCATAGACAAAGAGAGGGTATTGATAATGAGTTTTTTCTAAACGAAATCAAACAAACAGAAGGAAAGATATTAGAAATAGGCGTTGGTACAGGTAGATTGTTCTGTGATGCATTACGACAGGGAGCAGATATTTACGGAGTAGATATCAGTCAATCGATGATGGATGTGTTATACAAAAAACTTGGTAGAAATCAACATCAACGGATTTGGTTACAGAATATCATCGACTTTAAGCTTCATATTAAATTCGATCTGATCATTGCGCCTTTTCACGTGATGATGCACATATTGGGAAAAGACGAACAACTAAAAGCGATTAATAATGTTTACAAACACCTAACAACCAACGGGAGATCTATTTTCAATGTATTTGTTCCGGACTTGAATCAATTGATCAGTGGGATTTATAACCGGGTCGACTTTGAGGATGAATATAATCCAGGTAAAAGAATCAAACGGACCGTATCAACAAAGCCTGATTTAATAAATCAATTAATTCATATAACATTTCTCCTTGAATGGAATGAAGACCATGAGATAAAGCATGAAGAATGGACGTTTCCGTTAAGATACTTTTTTAGATATGAATTAGAACATTTAATGGAACGATCACAATTTGAAAAATATAAAATCATAGGTGATTATTTAGGGAATGAATTAAAACAAAATTCAAAAGAGTTTATATTAATTTGTCAAAAACAATAAAATATTAAACGTGCCTTAACAATATAGCGCACAGGCGTGTCTGTGGTACGGTGAATCCCGATGTTTCGGTGGGACAGGTATGCCGCTTTTTGTATCTTACCAAATTAAACTTAATGCGATGCAAACTTTCTGCCGGCAGGCCGGCGTCCACAACATCTTATTGCGGGACCTTTGGCAAACTTTTACATAATGAAATTATGAGAGCATTGATATTACTGGTTATAGTTGTTCTTTTGGCTCAAAAATCAATCGGGCAGATTACTATCCGGACAATATTTACTGCAACTAAAATCCGGTAATTTTAAAAAAATATATAAAATGGTAAAGAGATAAAGGTTTACAAAAAGGTTATAACACACATGACACAGGTCATTCTCTGCCTGACAATATCTGCGGATTCCGATGCACTGAAAACTTCTGCTAAACTGTCTGAAAGAGCAGGATTTTGTACTTTTACCCTGAACGCAGAAATACTTAACCTGTAAACCAAACCGTATGTTAAAGATTGAAAACAGCAATTCTCACGTATCGAAAATGAATTTGAAAAAAGCAACAATTTTGTTGATAACAGGTTTGTTATATACAATTATTTATAAGGTTATCCGTACAGTTTTCCCGTACTTCGCTACCCATAATTTTGTACGCGATGCCTTTTCGGTTTTATGGTTACTGGCTGCAATCAGCATTATCGTTTTTGCCGTTTATTTTATAAAG
>CAYUAV010000866.1:0-1632 GCA_964442665.1 uncultured Bacteroidales bacterium | reverse complement strand
CTGGAAACCCAGCAGTGAGAAGTATATCCCGCAGGACCCCGATCAACGCAGGATCGATTTTGACGGGCTGGACATATTGCCTGAAGAAGAACAAACCATACAGGAAGCTGCCAAAGAGATCATTTCGTATCAGCGCAAAAAAGCGGAAAAACCTAAAAGTCAACCTGTCCGCCTGCCATTACCGGATGACCTGCGACGGGAAGAAGAAATCATTGAGCCCGAGGGCATCGATGAAAACTGGGTGCTGATCGGAGAAGAGGTTACCGAGATACTGGAACATAAACCTGGTGAGCTATATGTTCGCCGCATTGTACGACCCAAATATGTTTTACGCAAGGCATTACAGCAACAACCAGAGAATACTGAAGAGCATGTACAAACCGTTAAGATAGGCACACTGCCCCTTTTGCCGCTTCCCCGCAGCAATGCCGGGGCAAGCCTGCTGGCAGAGCTTCTCATTGGTAAATACATGCACCATCTGCCTTTTCACCGTCAACTGGCTATCTTTAAACAAACGGGAGTGTCTATTCCTGCTTCCACTGTCAATGGCTGGTTCACCGGCAGTTGTGATTTGCTACGTGCTTTGTATTACAAGTTAAGAGAAATAGTGCTTGCCACGGATTACATCCAGGTTGATGAAAGCACGGTACCTGTGATCGACAATAAAAAACACCGGGCTGCCAAGGCATACCTGTGGGTGGTTCGTTCGGTCATAAAAAATCTGATGTTTTTCCATTATGACAAAGGTTCCCGGGCCCAAAAAGTAGTTATCGAATTACTTTGCGATTATCAGGGTGCGGTTCAGACCGACGGCTATGAAGCTTACTCGATATATGAGAATAAAAAGGGCGTATTGCTCTTGGGTTGCTGGGCACATGCCAGAAGAAAATTTACTGAAGCAGCAGGGGAGGACCCTTCCGGGTCAGCCTATGCCCTGGACCAGATTGGTATGTTATACCATGTTGAGGCCATGGCTTCAGACCAGAATATGAATGACAGCCAGCGGGCGGAACTACGCGGGAGGTTGGCTTATCCCATTCTCTGTGCCTTTGAAAAATGGATCGTAAGTTACTATCCCAAGGTACTGCCCAAAGGGAAAATGGGAAGGGCATTAAGTTATACCTATTCCCTTTTCCATCGCCTGTCCAGGTATCACCTTGACGGACGTTATCAAATAGATAACAATCTCGTTGAGAATGCTATCCGCCCTCTGGCAGTAGGAAGAAAAAACTTTTTGTTTTGTGGTAATCATGATGCTGCAGAAAACGCTGCGATAATGTATTCCCTACTTGGATGCTGCAAAGCCTGTGATGTAAATCCGAGGGAGTGGCTCACTGATGTACTTTCCAGGATACCGGCATATAACAGAGACTACAGCCTGAACCTGGCTGATCTATTGCCCCACAATTGGAAAACTTCCAAAAAGACTCAGAAGATTACAACTGAGTCGTAAAAATATCCGGAATTTTTTGAAATAGATTGTAAAAATCTAAAGACATTCAAGATCTTTTAACAATTTTTAAAATGCCTTGAAATCTCTAAGCAAGGTAAAATGTACCAGACCGTATGCTTACATTCAAAACTAAAATCAACAACATCAATAGATTATTGTGATTTTATTAATTGTAAAAT
>CAYUAV010000865.1:0-1636 GCA_964442665.1 uncultured Bacteroidales bacterium | reverse complement strand
TGTTACATTTGTTGTTTGTCTTCACCTATTCGACGGAACAAACTATTATTTGATCATCAAGCCCCTATTGGAGTCTCGCTTGTACAATCCATCCAAATGACAGGGGCTTTTTTGAACTTACCTCAATTTTCCGCTAAAAATGGAGATTATCCATTTAAAAATACGTAGTTCCCACAATGAAGTCACCCCCGAATACATCCGAAATATAGTTTGATGAAATCATATTTAGTAGGAGTTAGTAATATGGCAAAATACCATAGACTTAAAAGAAAATTAAGAACAATAAAATTCGAAGGTATATCTGGGGACGGGTTTAAGTTCACTGTTTACTAATTGGGGGCAAGCTTCAAAGAGAATCATGGCGCTGTATATTGTATAACTAAACGCAGTACAAACCATCAAAGCGGTCATACGCATACAAAGATTTATGTCGGGTAGACACATGATCTTTCAACTCGTTTTGACGACCATCACAAGCAAGATTGTTTTAACCGACATGATGCGAATTGCATATGTATTTATAGTGAACAGGATGAAGATACTCGCCATAGAATAGAACAGGATTTGAAAGATAATTACGAATGGCCATGTAATGATTAAAAATAATTTTATTTTTAAAATGTAGGAAAAGCTACTTCGTGATTGCTAATTCCCTGACGAATTACAAATAGATAGTTCTATTGTAAAAAGGCCAGAGAATTGGAGATGGTTTTTCAAATGTCTTATGGTGCATGACCACAATCACTTTATTAGTCCTGCTTATAAATACCATTATTTTTGAGCGAAAAACGCAGGTAAACTTTCTGAATATCACTTGAAAAGGCTGATTTTGTATACAGTATGTAATTACTCTTTACAGTTTATAGCTCCGAATTATTCCCTTGTCTTTTTCGCTTTTTTCTCAAAATAAGTCCCCAGACCTGTAACTACAGCTTCTCTGGACAATTCCCCTGATTCTACTCTAATTCTTAGCGATTGCTCAAAACCCTTTTCGATTACTTGCAGGGCTTCTAAGGCATCGGTGTACTTATTACAATCAACTTCGTCCTGTCTTTTCGCAGCGTTCCAGAACCGGCTGTAATATTTGCTCCTTACATTGGATAACGCCCTTCTCATACACATATCGGCATTCACATTATTTAGTTCGCAAGCCTCGATAATTTCCTGATTTAGTTTGAGTGCATCTTTGTCCAGAATATGACTGGCCTTTGTCAATACTTCCGTTAATCCGCCGCAGGCGATATTCGCCCTGACGTTGAATATTTCCTCGTAGGCTCTTATCGCTTTCCATTGATTCATTCCTTTGCGAGAAGGGAAGGCAAGGAAGGCATTGTTGCCGCTTAAAGAGAACGGAACAAAATTTTTCATCAAGTGCCCGAAACGTGAATAAATTTCCTGATAAAGCTCCATATCTTCTCTGGCCCACGGTTCGGGAAAATCGGAGCCGAGATTGTAACCTGTCCCTTGCTCGAACATCGTCCTTGCTGTCGGAGAAAGTTTATTACCGAACGCTTTCAGGGGAGTAGTTACCCACCGGATTAACTCACGACCGGCCTTGCCCAGTCCGAGGTATCGCCTTGCATAATCTCCTTTTTCCTTCCAATTACGATTCCAGGGCAGGCTTCTCCAAATATTT
>CAYUAV010000864.1:0-1640 GCA_964442665.1 uncultured Bacteroidales bacterium | reverse complement strand
ATCTGGAAAAGAACAATATTGGCTATTACCGCCGCGACTTTGATATTCCAGAATCATGGAACGGACAGCAGATTTTTGTTCATTTTGGTTCTATCAAATCAGTCGGGTTTATTTGGATTAACGGCCACAAAGTCGGGATGAGCAAGGACAGCAAAACGCCCCAGGAATTTGACATCACTAAATATGTGCATATCGGAAAAAATACCATTGCCGTAGAGGTTTTTCGCTGGAGCGATGCCTCCTACCTGGAATGCCAGGACTTTTGGCGTTTGAGCGGCATCCCCCGGGAAGTGTATGTTTATGCGCAGCCTAAAGTGCGGTTGCGTGACTTTTTTGTGAGAAGCACACTTGATGAAAACTATATCAATGGTATTTTTGATCTCGACGTGGAATTGAAAAATCATTCGAATCGGAAAACCACCCACTCCCTAACCTATGAAATTTTAGATGCTGCTGGTAATAGTATCGATTCTGAAACAAAAACCGTCGAAATCAAGGATACATCCGGCACTCTAAATTTTAAAACCACCATTCCTTCAGTTAATGTCTGGTCTGCAGAAATACCATATCTTTATACTTTAATACTTACCGTAAAAGATGCTTCAGGTAAACCAACAGAGGTTACTTCAGTGAAAATTGGTTTTCGTACCAGTGAAGTCAAAGATGGTCTGTTCCTTGTTAATGGAAAACGGGTACTGATCAAAGGAGTCAATCTTCACGAGTTTAATCCTATTACCGGACAGGTTGTTGATGAAGCGACCATAAAGCTTGACCTGGAACGCATGAAACAGCTGAATATCAATGCCATCCGGCTAAGCCATTATCCCCAGCCTGAATTCTTTTATGATCTTGCCGACAAGTATGGATTCTATATTGTTGATGAAGCCAATATTGAATCGCACGGCATGGGTTACGACCGCAGCAAAGGTAAAAGCCTGGCCAATAATCTGAAATGGACAGAAGCACATTTGTTCCGCACCCGCAATATGTTCGAACGCGATAAAAATCATCCATCGGTTATAATATGGTCATTGGGCAACGAAGCCGGCAACGGGTATAATTTTTATCAAACCTATCTTTTCCTGCACAGCCATGATAAAACACGGCCTGTACAATATGAACAGGCCAGACTGGAATGGAATACGGATATATTTTGCCCGATGTATATGAAAATACCGGATATTGAAAAATACGCCCAGAAATACAATGATCGTCCCCTGATCCTTTGTGAATATGAACACGCCATGGGTAACAGTGAGGGGAATTTAAAAGACTACTGGGATTCTATGGAAAAATATCCCCATCTGCAGGGCGGTTTTATCTGGGACTGGGTGGATCAGGGGCTTGCTGATAAGAATGAAAAAGGCGAATTCTGGGCATATGGAGGAGATTATGGTCCTGCAGGCACGCCCTCGGACGGAAATTTCTGTATTAACGGTATTGTATTTCCTGACAGGAGCATTAAACCGCACAGCCTGGAAGTGAAACATGTGTATCAGAATATTGGCTTTAAAGCTGATAACCTTTCTGCCGGAAAAATTACTATTATAAATAAATTCCGTTTTACCAACTTAAATAAATATGCTTTTTCTTATGATATAACAGCTAATGGTAAAATAGTTAGTACTGAAAAACTGCCT
>CAYUAV010000863.1:0-1644 GCA_964442665.1 uncultured Bacteroidales bacterium | reverse complement strand
CGGAGCAACTACGGATGAACACGTTTACACCTTTGAATATTAAAGATTTTTTCTACCTGGCCAGGATTGAAAACCATGACCAGGTAGTTTTGAGCAGAAAGCCCGGTGCAATACCGGGCTTTTTTTATTAAATGTCAAATTAACACTTAATAACATGAAAAAAGTTAAGGTTCTTATGTTTACAGAAACAAATTTACAACAATTACAGGAGAAAATTGAAATAGCAATCTCTCAACATGAATTTGATGAAATTGATATGCAATTGTCAACTTGTGTTGTAATGTATCCTAAAAAAATTAATCCTAATATTATTGAGCAACTCGTAAAATATACTGTTTTAATAACTCTGCTTAAAAACTATTAGAGTTTTCCCGCACCTGGTGCGGAATCTTCCGGCGAACCGCCGGATTGACTTTAGCAAGTATCAGTTAAGTACGAAAACGCTCATTTGTTGGCAATTAATAGCGATAATATTGGTAAATGTGATGTTCGATTATATCGAAGTGGTATGTATGTTATTCAATCCGGAATTAAAAGAGGCCAATCTGCAGATAAATTAATAGATATATCCAGGTCGAAAAGAAAGTACCATATATCCAGACAAAAAGTTAAATCGAGTTGTATAGAATTATGGAGATGTAAAAAATCAAAACACTTGTTATTTATAACATATACATTTGCATTTGATATTTCAGAGGTTGACAGCTCTATAATTTGGCAAAATCATTGTGACAATCTTAAGAAAACATTTAATATTAATCATTATGTGTGGGTTAAAGAAAGGCAAAAAAGCGGCAGGTTGCATTATCATATTCTTGCGGATATTAACAGGGTTAATATATTGGCTCTTCAAAATAGCTTTAATTCTACTGTTAACCATATTAACAATAGTTTTGTTACCTCAAATAATAGTGTGCGTTTGGGTAATAATCCGATTGTTAAGGATATTAATAGTGTTGCGAGATATTTATCGAAGTACATCAGCAAAGAAATAAAAGAATTTGATACAAAGGCATACGGTTTCACTGATATGACATTGTATAGAATAATGGATTTTAATGATTTTTATGACCTGGTTCGTCAAAAAAAGTGTTGGGTGTACATTGATGAACCATATTTAAAAATCGGCGTTATACTCAATTATTTCGATATTCCTGACAGTTAATTTCGATTATTTCATAAAAAAAATTTGTTTTTCTTGTTAACATTTCCGAACTTTCTTCGTTTAATCGGATAAATATTTATTGTTATGTGGACAAAAGTTCTTCAATTAATGGTCTCTGCCCTGGCAGGATGGTTCGTTTCAGATGTTTACAATGAGTATCAAACATCCAGACAGATTCCTAAGGCAGTTGTCGATTCAAGCAAAAAGAACTGGTTAAAGTGGGTAATCATCGGGGTTGGTGGAGGCATAATTCTGTTGATTGTCTCAAAAACAGTCACTATTTTATTTCCGAAAATTCATTTAATACCAAAAAAATAAGCCATGCAAATCGGTACATTAACAACAGGTGCAACAGTTGTTACCACAATTGTTCTGAATTATCTTCCACAATATTTGTATTATATCGCTGGAACACAATTGACAGGAATTAAGGTTACTGTTGCAGGCGATGGGGTATTGCTTGACCTTAATGCAGCAGG
>CAYUAV010000862.1:0-1647 GCA_964442665.1 uncultured Bacteroidales bacterium | reverse complement strand
CACTGATGAATTATTACCTGGAGAATAAGAATAATATGAAAGAACAGGAAATCACCGAAACGCTCGAAAAATATATAGCCCTGGAACAACAGGAGTCTGATTTATTTATTTCTTACAATAAAAAATTCAGGAGCATTCTCCCCGATGAAAAAGTACTGAGAATATATGTGGCAGAGGTGCAATTCAGGGATTATTTGCTGAAACAACTCCGCACTGAATAATTTTGACTTTTAGTACCTTAAATAAAAGCTATTTTCTGGTAAACATTCCCACGAGTATATCTCTTATCATATGCGGATTTTCCTGAAGCCGCCGTGTTGAATATTTAAACCATTGTTTGCCAAATGGCACGTATACCCGCATCGGGAACCCTTTTTCGACCAGTTGTCTACGCAGGTTGGGTGTGACGCCAAGGAGCATCTGGAATTCAAAATCATAGTTTTGTTTTTTTTGTGCTTTCAGAATTTCAAGGGATCTGTTGATCAGGATTTCATCGTGAGTGGCAATAGCGGCATACATATTACTTTTTACTATGTATTCCAGGCATAGTATAAAATTATCGCGTATCTCATTTTTCCTCTGAAAAGCAATATCGGGTGTTTCACGATAAATCCCCTTACATAGTCGAATATTAGGATAGTTCGTATCGGTTTTAAGGCTTGCGATGTATTGCAGATCGGAGTATGTTCTTTTAAGGCAGGCCTGAAAAACAATTCCTACATTACCGGGGAATTCCCGGAAAAGCTTTTCATACAGTTTTATTTCTTTAGCGGTACATTGTGAATCCTCCATATCGATACGTAGGAAATAATTGTACTGACGGGCAGTAATAAGTATCTGCCGTACGCATGTATAACAGAATTCCTCATCCCATAACAGGCCAAACATAGTGGGTTTAAGTGAAAAGGTAGGGGGCAGATTTAATTTGCCTACTTGTTCAATGGTTTGAGTATACAATTTCTGGTATTCGCGGGCCTGTTCGCTTGAAGTTATCGATTCACCCAGGATATCAATGGTTGACCTGATATTCTGTTCCAGTAAGTTCCTGATTGTTCGGAGCGCATCATCGAGAGTCTCACCTGCGATATATTTACGTGAGAAAAGCCAGACAAATTTTTCCGGGAAGTAGGGCAGAACCTTCGCTATTAATCTCTGTATCATCAGTAATCCGTTAAAATATGATATTTGTCATATTAAATCGTTGAAATATAGAAAGTTATAGCAGATAAAAATTCTAAAACAGGATTTTTATCAGCTTGAACTTACCATTCTCCGGGGAAGGAGGGATTCACATGCGGATCCTGCCGGCTTTCCAACAGAAATTAACCGATCCGGAGTTTCCTCAGGATGACTTCTTAATGGGCCTCGGGTTACTATTCCTTAGCAAATTCAGGAGGAATTATTAAATATCAGGGATTTAAACAGCCAATCCTTTTCCTGGGTTCCACCTAAACGTCATCCCGAACGTGTTTCAGGATCGGTTTTTCCTATTCCAAAAGCCCCCGCTAAGCAAAGCCTGACAGAAGCAGTCAGGTTTGTACAATGCAAGTAGGTCAGTAAAGTTGCGGAGTTATATCCCCCTATCAGGGGGATTTACAGGGGGTTATTCCACCCAGGTAAACTACAGCGAGCTGGGGATACTTAGCT
>CAYUAV010000861.1:0-1651 GCA_964442665.1 uncultured Bacteroidales bacterium | reverse complement strand
TACTTTGTCTCCTGTCGTGTCCGGCATAAGACAATGCCATAACTGTCAGGTTTCATATCTGCAATCCGCTTTAATACTTCATACCTATACCGGGCATGAGCTACATAATATTCGTGAATTACATTATCGGCTCCTGCATTTTTTTTGCCCACTGCTATTTCGTCGGGTTGATGCATATATGTGTCGGCTATTCTGAGAATCTCATTGGGCATAGTTGCCGAAAATAACAGGGTTCGTTTTCT
Organism: uncultured Bacteroidales bacterium; assembly: GCA_964442665.1. Classification (GTDB taxonomy): domain Bacteria; phylum Bacteroidota; class Bacteroidia; order Bacteroidales; family UBA10428; genus UBA10428. Next base: position 1,409 of record CAYUAV010000861.1, on the reverse strand, counting down.
TTCCGGCGTTACCTTCAGAATAGCATCCAGATCTTCTTTAAATCCCATATTCAGCATTTCGTCAGCCTCATCCAGCACCAACCAACGGATCTTATCAATTTTAATGACTTTTCGATCGATCAGATCGCGCATCCTTCCCGGCGTACCAACTATAATCTGTCCTCCTTTTTTAAGATTTCTGATCTGTGTATCGATACTGGCCCCGCCATATACAGGGATAATTCTGAATCCATCCTTATACTTTGAATACCGGGTCAAATCGCCGGAAATCTGAATACAAAGCTCCCGCGTCGGACAAAGAACAAGGATCTGAATATCCTTGTTGGATACATCGGCCATTTGAATGAGTGGTAATCCAAACGCTGCAGTTTTCCCCGTGCCCGTTTGTGCCAAAGCAATCAGGTCATTCTTATCTGTCAGGATTTTCGGGATAACTTGTTCCTGTACAGGTGTAGGTTCCAGAAATCCTAATTCTTCAACAGCCTTTAATATAGGTCTGTCCAGACCCATTTCATCGAATACTATCATATGCTAAATTTAAATTCTGACTAATAAAGGCTGATTGAGACATTATCCACCGAAAATCATTTGCTATTCTTTTTTGATCTTTTTCTCTTCTGCCAGGAAATAATTCACCTTCATCCTTTGGAAATCGAGCGGCAAAGGTAACCTTATTTTATTGATAATCAATTTTATTTCATTGTAACAGACGTAACACGTCTCATTCCATTCAAAATACGTTACTGGCTGTATGGTTATCTGAAAAATAGTGCGATCAGAAAAGAAAGCCGTTTTAATGTACTATATAAACCGGGTAGAATGAAAAAAGCTCAGGCCTTAAGTTTTTATTATATTGCTTATTTCTCATGCATATATTTCGTTAAGATAGGGGATCCAACCTGCCAACAGCATCCCATTATGTAAGATGTACGAAAAAAACTCTTAACTTTGAATATAATATTAAGCTTTTTCTGACCAGAGTCGTCTTCGACAATGAATAAAAAAATAAATCAGTTAATAAATTTATCAAGAGAAGACCTGGGACTTTTTCTGAGTATAAGTTTTGGTGTATTTCTATTTGTACTTTTCTTTCAACCGTTCCAACTCGACAGATTCGATTTTAATAACAGACTGGTATTTGTAGCAGGTTTAGGCACAATTGTTTTTCTTTTTATGGTTTTAACCAAAATTATTTTCCCCGATCTTTTTCGAAATAACACGCAAAACAACGGAGAAACTATATTACCTTCTTATATCGGCGGTTTTATAATATTCGCTTTATGTTCTGTTGCCTTTGCTTTCTATCTGCACTATGTCGGAGGAATAGGTATTACATTTTATATTATGTTCAAAGTTGTTTTAATTTGCCTCGTTCTACCCGTGGTTTTAAGATTATACACAGCAGTTAA
>CAYUAV010000860.1:0-1661 GCA_964442665.1 uncultured Bacteroidales bacterium | reverse complement strand
ATGGGTGATACCGCTATCATACTTTCCAAATACCCGATCGATACTACAAAATATATGCGCCTTCGTTATAATCTGCCCGAAGAGGCGGGTCAGCCGAGCCGCGATTTCTACATGCCCTACTATATACATCCGGAGCGAAAATATATCATCATCGATATTAATCAAATGTATGAGATAAATCCTTCGACAGGTATCTATGCACAGTCGAGGGTTTACTACCCGATAAACGGAAAATATAAGGATAATACCATTTCTTCGCTGGATATTACAGGATCAAAACGCGATGTATGGGCAATTCGTTTAGCCAATATGTATCTGATCGCTGCCGAGGCCGCACTGAAACAGGGTAATGCCGAGGAAGCTTATGATTATCTTCTTATACTTGCCAATAACAGGGCAATAGGCGGCGATGGTACGGGAATGCTGGCAGCTTATGGAGTCAATTCAGGAGCTGATGTCAACATCGATTTTATTCTTGACGAAAGTGCACGTGAACTGGCAACCGAACAAATACGCTGGTTCGATCTGAAACGAACAGGTAAACTCGTTGAAAGAGTTCGTGCACACAATCCGGAAGCAGCAAGAAATATTCAGGAATTTCATAATCTGCGGTTTATTCCGCAGGCTATGCTCGATGCATTGTATAATAGTGAAGAATTTGGCCAGAATCCGGGATATTAAAGTCAATCAGGCATAATGCAGTGGTACAAGGTCGCATAGTAATTGTTTTGAGTTAGGCTATTCCGAACAGTAGCATCCTTCGTAGTATAGGGATGCTACTCTCTGGGATGAAAAAACCGGCCATAAACGCCAATTGATAAAAAGCATAATGCCAAGGAAAGAAAAAACTCGGGAAATACAGGTAAACAGAATGAAAGATATCGATTTTCAATATAAAGCAATGATTGGTTTATTTATGTTCAAATTCTTGCAGCCTTTACTGTATCTGCTTTGTATCATCAACCTTTCGATATCCTGCAGTTCTGTTACCGAAGAAGAAAGAGCATTGCCATATATCGTTCATATCGGGAAAAATGATACTTCTTATTATGATCAATATCTTCTTGAATGGAAAGAAATTGAAAATCGTTTAGGTCCTTTGTCTCCCTTAAATATCAATATTCAGGTCAGGGATATGAACGACGACGAATTACTGACACCGGTTTTAATCGATACTGATAACGATAATTCACCTGAATATTTAAAGATCAGTTCTCATTTAAATATCAATGAATCCCTCAGACCCTTTGAATTATTGGTAAGTAAGAAACAACAAAACAGGATTCAGTTAAAGCATGAAAATGTTAGTTCAATAAACGGACTATCAATTAACTTTCTGACTAAATCGGACCAGAGTGTTATTGACAAGCATTGGGGCGGTAGCTGGGCAAATGCTATTGCCGGAACATACACTGATATATATAGTAATCCGGCTGATCTGGAAATTTTTTCTCCCGGTCAGTGGAACTATACGAATGGATTTTTTATAAATGCCTTGTGCTATCTGGACCAGCTTTCTGGTGATAATACCTATTTACCATACGTTCAGCAATGGCTCGATCTTTATATTACAACAGACGGCACACTTGATTCACACAAATATTCAGGGGAGAAATACCGGCTTGATGATATTTTACCGGGACGGGCATTATTATATGTTT
>CAYUAV010000859.1:957-1665 GCA_964442665.1 uncultured Bacteroidales bacterium | reverse complement strand
TACATTCGTAACGATCGTTTATCGCCGGCAAATAAAGCAGTTTTAAAGCCAACATGATTACTGGCATAAATATCTTTTATCATATCATTTCCGATAAATAACACTTCAGACGGAATTATTCCATATTTCCATTTCAGGGTCGGAACCAGTTCCTCGAACAGTGTCGGATCGGGCTTTCCCTTCCCGAATTTGTATGAAAAGACCGTAAGATCCTGATCAAAACCTTTCACTTTTTCATTCATGCTGACTACATCATTCAGAAAATAATTTATAAGAACAGGTGTATAGAACTGTGCGTTTGAAACAATACCCAATGGCATACTTATAGCATGTAATTTTGCTATTGTTTCTTTCAAACCTGGCATCGGGTATACCTGGTTACTTAAAAATTCAAATACACATGTCATGAGCATTATATCCACATCGTCATGATACCGAATCAGATCCTTCCTCCGCGAATGAATAAGAACGATCTTCCAGATACTCAAAATATCTATTTCAGGGTAAGGTATATTATTCTTTTTGGCGGCTTCATGACATACTTTGATCGTATATTCGAAATTTTTCAATATCTGATCTAACACATCCTGCACCCCGTTTACTATTTAAATTCATGCAGCCTCAAGAGCTATCTTTAAATTTGCATCCGAAATTACAGCCTTATCGATATCTCCTTGATGATCCTCCCCGTCAGTTATAACTACTATT
>CAYUAV010000859.1:0-947 GCA_964442665.1 uncultured Bacteroidales bacterium | reverse complement strand
AACATCGTTACATAAACATAAAAAAGAATTGCTTTTATGGAACTATCTTTTGAGAACATGGGTTCAACTCCTGTGGGTAAGGGTTCAATGGGAGCAAGATTATCAAGTAAATTTCCGATATATTTTTTCGAGTCGCTTTGCATAGTTGTTTAATGAAAATTCCTTTAATATAATGGCTTTGTTGGTTTCAATCAAACTCTTGTCTACTGAAATTAGCAAATTCTTTAGAAAATTATTCTCTGCTTTGAGATCATCAATTTTGTCAGGTTGCCTGATTAATTCGCTAATATAATTCATCTGTTCAGACATAGTAAGTGTTCCAAAATCGGCTTTTCTGCCTTGTCGTACTATGTCGATTGTATTGTAAAGTAAGGGAAAATTAATTCCAACCCGTTCCAAGTCAGAAATAATATTCTTAAGATTTCGTCCAATAACGGGAACTCCCATAAGCCAGGGCTCCGTATATACCATCCCGAATCCTTCTTTTATGCTGGTTGTAAAACAAAAATCGCTGGAAATGATGAGAGACATAAAATCAATATAGCGGCCCACTTCAAAGTTTAGAGGAACACCATTATCAGTACAAAAATTTTTCCATTCAAGATAGGATTTAATCTCTGCCGGATTTCTTGGAGGCTGCGTAACCAGCCAGTTGGCCTGTTCTCTGAATATATAGCAAAGTAAAATATATTCTCCGATATTTTTCCTTTGTATTACACGAACAGGATAGGTAACAATTTTTTTTGCGGCATCGAGGTGTAGCTTTTCGACAACCTCAGAACGGATTTTATTCCGATTGCTTACTTTAAAGTTCGTTGAAAACACAACCGGATTCGGCACTGTAAAAACTCTTCCCGGATTTGTTCCGATACCAATAAGTTTAATCCGATCGGCTGAATTTAATACAATATGGATCAGATTCTTTATATCAGGATACATGACATCTG
>CAYUAV010000858.1:0-1668 GCA_964442665.1 uncultured Bacteroidales bacterium | reverse complement strand
CTTAATCAAAACCCGGATAAAAAACCAAAACCATGAAAACAATAACTATTTTAACAATAATAATGCTGGTAGCAGTGAATTTAAGCGCCCAGTATGACAGGGAAAAAGAATTCGACTCACACTACGGAGTAAATTTTTCCAGTATCCATTCCGGTAGCGGACATGGATCGGGAATATCAATAAACACAAATGTACAGAAAGGAAGAAAATCGCTGGAAGTAGGAGCAATATATCAAACAAATGAAAATAAGTTTTCCGGAGCCGATTTAAAGTATAAAGTCTTTTTTGGACAATTTAATGAGGTTATATACCGTAAAAAATCTTTTAAGCCATATTTTCAGTATAACCTGGTATATCAGGTAGCTGCCGTTGATGCACCAACAATAGTGACCAGGACTAAGGGAACGATAGAATTGCCTGATGATGAGCCAGGAGTTATCGGAACTATGGAACATTATGTTGCATTGGGTATGCAGTTAAAATTGCATAAAAGTTTTTACCTTGATAGCTCACTGGGATTTGGAGCATATATTGGTTCGATTGATAAGGCAAATAAACCGGCAACTATTGGAATACACAAAGATAACCACGGATTTACGGCATCATTTAAAATAGGGATAGGATACAGGTTCAATTAAAGTTTGGCTATTAGCAGTTATATGAAAGATGTCCGGAGTTTTAATTAACTCCGGACTTTTTATTTGCCGGAATCAGCTTATATTTTAACAAATTCCACTCTCCGGTTATTTGCTTTGCCTTCAGGAGTTAAATTGTCATTCAACGGTTTGCTTTCACCCCATCCTTTTGATTCAAGACGATCCTGCGAAATACCCATGCCTGTTAGCTTATCCATAACTGTTTTTGCCCTTTTCTCGGACAGGTCCTTGTTGAATGCATCATCCCCGTCACTATCGGTATGGCCTTCAACACTGAACTTAATCTCAGGATGATCCTTCATGAGCTCATAAATCTCATTAATCACTCCCATCGATTCAGGCTTGAGCGTAGATTTACCGCTGTCAAATCCAATTGCAAGTCCCGTAGGATTGAATTCAATATTCGGGATGTTTAGAACCCTGGCATCATCAAGATAAACCTTTAAAGCCCTTTTATTGAAAGATACGGCGATATGCCTCCAGTAACTGCTTTTCTTATTGTAGTAGAAAGATTCTGCTCCGGGGTATGAACCCTGGCTGTCAAGGGACCGTGCTCCACCTGGTGCAATTTCTATGTATTTATACAGCGGTTTTTGTTTTTTCCTGTCAGTAAAAAATATGTAGTACTGTGCACCGTTATCAATCTCAAACCATGCATCAAACTCTATAGTATAAGTTTCCGGCAGGTAATCCTGTTCACGGTTTTTAAGATAAGGTGTAATTTCCGATGCTGCACCCATGAAATATATAACATTGTGTCCATCAAATTCCGCATTCTCAACGTTACCCCTTACCAAATCCCATCGTGAAGGGAATTCACCATTTTCCTCTCCTTCCTGGTTGTCTTCAAATAATATTTTATCTCCGGGAACAAAGTCATATTTTGACCATTTCAGCTCCGGTGAAGAATCTTTACCTGAAACTTCTGACATTTGTTCAGAAGATTGTGAAGAAGTCTGCCCGGATGACTTTCCTGCTACTGAATCCTCATGTTTTTCAGGTTATGCTATTT
>CAYUAV010000857.1:0-1669 GCA_964442665.1 uncultured Bacteroidales bacterium | reverse complement strand
AAACATCGGCAAAGAAACCAAATTCTATGCACATTTAGACGGACAGAGTACTAGGCTGAAGCAAATCGGATTAATCAGGCCAGCATTAATATGAACCATTTTGATGAAAGCGTAGAGCCGTGAGGAATAAAAAAACAAGGAATAAGAGAATATTGAGATATGAAACACTTCCCATCGATGTCCACTCGATCCACCAATTAACGCTTTTAGCACGAAAAAAGGAACGTTTTATAAAGTATTTTATTTTTGCGATGCTTGCCAGTATATCGATCTTTGATACAATGACCTCAGCCGATACAGAATCCCATAGTAAACTTCATAGAGAAATTGAAGTAATTACCCAAAGCGCTCGCCGATCTCAGACAAAACAAAAATCCTGGCAATCATATCCCAGGAAATCTCGCATTGCCAGAACAAGAAAAGGTTACCTGCGCATCCTTGGAGCACCGCCTACACACCATTTTCCAGTATCCTCTATTGTTCGCGGTGATATTCAGGCCACAGCCAGGAATTTTCTCACTGAGCATAGAACTGTATTTGGCATGGCACATAAAAGATTTGGCTTAGAGTCAAAAAAAATAAGAACATTGGGAGAACGTAGCTATGTACGTTTTGGGCAAATGTTTGCAGGGATATCTGTATATGGCGCGGAGATGATTGTTCAATTAAATGACGAAGGTGGCGTTGAATATGTATCAAGCAATATTATGACGGCTCCGGAATCATCCGATATTGAGGATTTTTTGACTCTTCCTACGATCAGCGTAGCTGATGCCGAACAGATTGCCATTGATATGCTAGCCCAAAAATATCCAAATCTGGAACTTCATGCTGAATCTTCAACCTTAATGATTTATCAACCGTCTATCGTTGGTAATGTAGGGCCTACACGATTAGTCTGGCACATGAAAATAGTGAGCGTACCATTCTCTCTACCTGTCGAGTTGGTACTTGTGGATGCTGGTACCGGAGAAATCGCTCTGCATTATGCTTTAACCAAGAATGTCTTAAACAGGGAAGTATATTATGCAGAATACTTGAACTTTTTAAATATATTTTTCTGGCCTTTATTTGATCCAGATACCAGAATAATTATGCGCTCAGAGGGACAAAGTGAGTATGAATACATGTCAGCAGTTAATGAGGTGTACGATTATATTGGTGATATTTATGACTTTTATTACGTATATCATGGGCGTGATAGCATTGATAATGCAGGAATGCCGATAGCAGTGGAGATTAGTAATGTGGGAAGCGCAGTTTGGATACAGGGAGATTATGCGATTGTCGAGGTAAATCACATTGCTGATGACATCATTGCCCATGAAATCACACATGGCGTAACTGATTACGAGTCCGATCTGATTTATCTAAATGAATCTGGCGCTATCAATGAATCATTTTCCGATATATGGGGGGAATGGATCGATCAACTGAATGGGCGGGGTAACGATTCGAGTGAAGTGAAGTGGTTAATTGGTGAGGATGTGAACGAGGTGCTTCTAAATGTTCTTTATGATGGTCGAAGGGCATTACGCAATATGAAGGATCCCGTGGAGTATAATGATCCAGATCAGATGGGAAGTCCACACTGGGATTGGGATCCGGAAAATGTTGATAATGGTGGTGTCCACACTAATTGCGGTGTCAATAATAAACTGTGCTATTT
>CAYUAV010000856.1:0-1674 GCA_964442665.1 uncultured Bacteroidales bacterium | reverse complement strand
CGATGATAAAAGTGAGCTGGCGATCAAGTTTGCGTCCCAGGTTCAGATGTATTCGGTCAGCATCATCTTTACCAAAACCATCGGCAGGCACAATACGCAAAACGGCCTGCCCCGGCGTCTCCTGAAGAAACTGAAACGGCATATAAATTAATTTTAGTTAGCCATGATTTAGTCTTCAATATAACGAAAGTATCATTTTTCAGTAGATTCATATGGTTTTCGATTATTAAAGCAGTTGTAAATTATGGCCAGTTTGGTATTGCCATGCCAAAGCCGGGGGCATGACGATTCTTGATCTTTCCACGCCTCTTCAGTATAATTCCATTTTACAATCATCTTCCAATATCACCCACAACAAGTAGGCTGGAGAAGGAAATGGAATTTGCAAGACCTCAAGCAGGCTGCATTCCGGATTTAATGGAGTTTGCCCGAATTGCATGTGTCGCTCGGGATATCGGATCATTGCGGTCAGGCACCCTTCACCTGATACGCAGGATCTTTCGATCCGACAGTACAATAATCTGGCTCACCGATCAGAACAACAGAGCAGTCGAACCTCTTGAAGTGAACGTGCAGCACCACTTTTTTCCAATGTATAGGGACTACTATTTCAGAAAAAACCCTTTTGACCCCGTCAACATGGGATCCTTTGCGGGGACATCCGTATCCATGGAGCAGCTTGTACCTTATAATGATTTTCGAAAAACCGAATATTATAACGATTTCATTAAACCCCAAAATATCCGACGCCAGATGGTAGTTTATATCCGCGTGAATAACAAACTGACCTCTTTAATATGTACTCACAGATTCAATAACAGGAGGTTTAACGAAGAAGACTTGGCTGCTGGAAATATCGTCTCATCACATCTGTCTGCTGCATTTGAAAGAATTCATATGATTGAGGAAATTAAAAGAAAAGGAAGTTTTTTTCAGATGATATTTGACAGCACTGATGTTGGAATTGCGGCTCTTGATTTGGGAAAAAAGCTGTTATTGATTAACAGAAAAGCCATCAGCATCTGTGAGAGAATGAAAAAAGAGGCCATTTCAAAGAATGAACTCTATAACGTTGAGTCAGTCATTCCGCCGCCAGTTCTGAATGATTGTGAAGCAGTTGAAAAATGCGTAAAGAACGATCAGAAAGTCGGCATAGATTCATTTCCTATTAGAGAACGGATCATGGCCATTTCCTCTTTTGAAAAATGCCTGTTCCGTTCCAGGATTGTGAATAGAAGCCTGACCGATTTCAACCATCCGCTTTTTCTTATTACCATGGAGATCCTCCCTGAACACCCAAAAATCAATGATCGTGCAGTCAAAGGAGAATGTAATCTCACGAAAAGAGAAACTGAAATAGTATCCTATATCTTAAAAGGCTATAGGAATGCCGAGATTGCGGACAGTCTTTTTATCAGTGAGGGAACCGTAAAGAATCACCTGCGGAACATTTTTGAAAAGGCGAAGGTGAGAAACAGAACCGGCCTCATTCACTAGGTATTATCTCTTTGAGCCTCGGAGTGAGATCCGACCAAGCAATCCTATTGATATTTAGTCAATGTCGCCCCAAAAACAGGTGTTTTGTGGCCCTAAAAGGCCGGTTTTGATATCAAAATTGAGGTTTTAAGCCTGAAAAACGGGGGACACGGACGCGCAATTCCTAGCGATTTCATT
>CAYUAV010000855.1:0-1675 GCA_964442665.1 uncultured Bacteroidales bacterium | reverse complement strand
TATCACGTTCGCGGATATAGTTCATTTTAATATATAACATAAGAAAAGAAGCCAGTGTCAGATAAATAAATAGTCCGGAATATACATCCAGGGTTCGTGTTGTTACATTTGTGTAATTTCCCAGCAGGTCGGGATATCTGAATTCAAGAATAAACATTCCTGCAGTATTCAGAAAAAAGAAAATGGTATAAAAAATCAGCTGTTTACCAGAGAACATGAAGAGAAAACCACTATAAGCAACAATATAGATATAAATAATGGGGCCATAAGATCCATGATTGCTGAGCCAAAGAAGATCGAGAAAAATTGAAACAGAAATAATAAAAATAATTTTAACCAGGTGGTATTGTTGATAAAATCGGGAGAGTATATATAACAGCGCAAAAAACAGCACTCCGGCGGCAGCCAGAAGTATAAGAACCATACCTAGGAAGAGACTTATATTTACAACTAGTCCGATGGAAAATGCTAAAAAGGCCAATACACTGCAAAGAATTATAAAATGGTTTTCAAATCCAATTGTCTGGGGATCTTGCATTAATTTCCTGAAAAATCTGCGAAATGGTTTCACGGCACAATATTTAACAGGTAAGTTTTAAAGTTCTTGCCACTATAATGCTATAACATCTGATAGTTGTTATAACCAATACGAAGTACAGAATCAGGTTCTGGATTCCACTCTACTAAATATACTAATTTGATTTTATATAGCCGATATTATTCTTACTAATGAACAAATTTAAAATACCACGATGTATTAAACATAAGCGGTTACCTTTACAGAAATTTTTAATATAAGAATTAATGCAAATAGGAGTAAACAGAAAGGATGTTAAATTTCGTCCGGATGCCACAAGGATAATAGCACGACTTCTTTATACGAATGATGAAAGAGCAGCAGATACAATACGTTCTGTACTAAATATGTCTGAAAATGAGGCATCATTTGCATTAAACCAGGTCCTGAGAGATTATTCGATGCGTCACAGGAATATCTCAAAAATTTTTGAAAAGCATTTTAATAAAATTGCCCATTTGTTAGTGCAATTAAACATAAATCCGGAGTCACTTGATTTTTCCAGAAAAATTCTAATCGGTTCCTATTTTACTATGGAATATTCGATTGAATCGGCAGCTTTTTTTAATCCTTCTGTTGTTGAACATCCTGATCAGTCGGAGATTGGACCAGGTGAAAAAAGAGTAATTATAAGTTTCAGGGCCACAGGGGAAGGTCATATTTCATCGATTGTTTTCCGAACGGGTGTGCTTGATATAAATAGTAATCTCACGATCGAACCCATCGGCAAAATGCTGGAAGAAGCTGAGCATATCCAGCGGCATATTTACGAAAAAGAATCGTTTAGTCGCAAACTCGATGAAATGCAGGATGTTCAAGGAATTATTCCTTCCGGTTTAATACTGGATAGATTAAATGATAAGTTTACGTATGGCGAACTTCGGAAATGTATTGAAGAAGCAAGAAAGATACCTCACCTTGCTTCCGAAAAAGAGGCACTTTTTAACCAGATTATGTGGCTGGCTTCGTCGCATTACGAACTTGAATTTTCTTTAGATACTAACATTTCTGAACTGGTAATTTTTCCTGTATTGGCAAACGAAAAAAATGGAATTGAGGATGCCCGTTTCGTACAATTTGTTGATGATAACGGTAAAA
>CAYUAV010000854.1:0-1685 GCA_964442665.1 uncultured Bacteroidales bacterium | reverse complement strand
CTGTAACATTCCGTCTGTGCAAGCAACATTTTGCCCGATAACAAATAATCCCTCGGCATGAACGATCCGGTATAGTTCTCATAATAATCGAAAAAATGCACGGAAATATCATTTTTCCCCAGGAAATTGTACAGAGCGCTGTTGGTATCGAGCGAGCCGAAGACATATAGCTCTTCGATAGCTTCCACAGGTAAGTATTTGTCCTTAGGTTCATTTCCTTCCTCATCAACCGGAGTAAATTTTAACGTGTTATCTTTACGGCTCAGGCGACCGGGATTGAATAAATAATAGGTTTTCTTCATAACATGCGTAAATTTTCTTCCTTGGTTTCAATAATACAATTCATCTTCACCTGTCAGGAAATCAAAATTGCCCTCTCCCACATTTTTTCTCAATGTTCGTAAAATACCTGTTACATCATCATAGGGTCCGGCACAATAAAAAGGTTTTCCGTCTTTACCGAATTTCAGGTTATCTATTCCATCGTCAATCAGATCGGGGTCGAGAATGTATTCGGTGATCCTGAAATCTTTATGAGGCTTAAAACCTAAATCTTCGGCAAAATCTATAGAGCCATAAATAATATTATGAGCAGTTGTTATCTTACATTCCATCAGGGTATAGTTACTGCGGACCTTATTCACAAGTTCTTCATACCCTGCTGAATCCAGTGCAAATTCGTAAAGGGTATTCTTTAGTCCGAGACAATACAGGTCCACAATATACATTCCGGCAATAAACTTACCTGACGGCATTTTTTTGCTCAGTACAATAGAGGCTATACCGGTTTCTTCCCAATTGTCGTTTATCAGACATGAATGGTAAGGCAATTCTCTGCCATTGGCTGCAATGTATTTTTCCGGAGAAGGCATTTGTTGTTTCTTCATAATTGGATCTTATCTTTAGGGTTATCAAATACTTTTTCCTGCCATATCAGCTTTCCTCCCCGCTCCAGCAGAAATCGAAATAACTGCAGTTTTTGCATGTTCTCTGTTCCTGTTTTTCCGGGGCCTTATCCGATTGTATGATTTTCAGTATATCATCCTCGTAAAGTAAAATTTCATCCCGGTCACGGTCACTCAAAATTACTTCCCGGGTTTCACGAAGCTTCGGGTATTCGAGTACTCCCGTCGCGCCCTCTATTCCGTTTCGTTCCAGAACATAAATATAATACTTAACCTGCCATTCATGGGCCGTTTCATAGCTGTTGCTTTTTTTAACTTCATGGACAACTTTATTCTTCGCATCGTAGTAATCGATTTTCACCCCCTCAAGCTCTATTTCGCTGTATTTTTCGGAGCGTTGGGGATAGCTGGTTTCATGAATAAGCTTGCCCATTTCCACCAGCTCGCTGGTATGCTCCATATTGATGCCGTTGGCAAACAGCCAGAGCTCTCGCTTACAAGTAAAATAATAGTTGAAATGAGTACCGGTAATTTGCATGTGGATTTATATAAAAATACCACTAAGTTGAGGAATATCAAGACCAGATTCATAGTCATAAATTCCTTCATACCAATGAGAGAGATAAAAAAATCCGTGTTTTTCATATCCTTTTGCAATACTCTTAAGTTCTTCAACATCTTTAGAATAAGCAAATATTGAAACGATGAACTTTGACATTATCCCATGAATATTTTTTAAACTTTGCCATTATGTTGTTTTCAACCTACGAGAATGCTCTT
>CAYUAV010000853.1:0-1696 GCA_964442665.1 uncultured Bacteroidales bacterium | reverse complement strand
CCCTTTGCCGCCCAGTAAATTTTTCATTGACTCATTACCGTCAGCTTTGCCGCCGCCGAAAAAATAAACATACTTTGGCATATTTTCCTCCACTATGTTATATATGATAAATACATACTGTTATTTTCCACTCGAGGAATCTGATGAACATAATAATATAAAAAAATTAACGTCTAAATAGTTTCGCCAATTCATTAAGTATACATTCACTATTTCAATACATTTGTTAGATTCTAAAATAATAGCTGCTAATATACCATATTTTATTTAATATTTCTTTAACAAAATTAGAATTATTCCATAAACTCTTTGAGGGTTATTGAATTAGGAAATGTAACAATATATAATAAAGGCTATGAAACGTCATGGCCTGGCATTACTCATTCACCCCTATAAAAATGTCCTTATTAAAAAGGACAAAATGAAGAGTATGCTTGACGCCTTTGCGGAAAAGCTCACCGATATTTTTGCGTCCCGCTCGAATTTTCGGATTAACCTTACCATGCCAGGATATATGCTTCAGATGCTTGATCCTCTTTTACTTTCCAAGCTGAATGAATTTCAAAAGTCCGACTGCCTCGAATGGTTGACTCCCGGATATACCGAGCCTTTCGTCAGTTTTTCACCCCTGTGGCTTACAAGCGAGAATATAAAACATGGCATAGAGACTTTCAATCAGCTTCTCGGAGCTGAACCGAGCGGCTACGCGCCTGCTTTTTCGAATTGGGAGCCCTCTTCAATTAACGCGCTTCTTGACAATAGAATACACTATACCGTGCTGTCTCGAACGCTGCTGCCCAAAAACATACAGAGCTATTGCGGCTACTGGATAACGGAACATACCGGGCATTCCATGATTGTCATTCCATCATTTTCTTTACATTTTTACAATGCTCCGGCCAATATCCCCGACTGGATTGAACGCTCAATGGAGAACACTCCGGATAAGTCGCCCATACACCTCATTGTTATTGACTACCTGGTTCCTCTCATACCCTATAAAAGCAGAGATCCTTTCAAATGGATAAACTCTTTTGCTGAATCGCTCGAAACCTTACTGGTTAAATATCAATTAAACCTATTACATGAATTACCGTCGCTGACTCCACCGCTTGGCCTTCAATCGATACCATCAAGCCTTTCCTTTAAGCAAGATGATGATCAACAGGTCTCCCAATGGTCAAACTACCTGTATACGTTTGACTCAGTTGGCATTATGCAGCGTAAAATGATGGATATTGCGGAGAATATTCAAACCCATGGTGACAGCAAGGACATGTTGCCGTTAAAGAGGCAGTTGTTCTCGGCACAAGATATTAACCGATACCTGCCTAATACGTCAAGCGGGTTCCAACATATCAGAGATCGATTCTGGACATTCGGGCAAATGATTGAAGTTGAGCGGGAGATTTTAAAGAAAAATAACGTTACGGGTAGCCAAATACATATTGCAGACTTTCTGAAAAATGGGACTAAAAGCATTGTTATGTCCAATAAGAACCTCAAGGTTTACATTGACCATAAAAACGGCGGGCAAATTTTTGAATTGGATTACCGGGAAAGGAGTGCAAACCTTTTTACCTGTTACAATGTCAAGTCCCACATGCCACCGCGTATATTAGTGCCGGGAAAGTCACGGACCTCTTTTATCGATCATTTTCTTGATGAGGAGTGCCAGCGCTCAGATTTTATAAGC
>CAYUAV010000852.1:0-1701 GCA_964442665.1 uncultured Bacteroidales bacterium | reverse complement strand
AATGTCAACAACAACTGGTATACCAACATAATTGCCGCATGGACACTGGACTATACCTTACAGACTATTGATTTTGTCAGGAATAATGATCACGCAGCTTACGATTCACTCGTTAATAAAATACATTTCGATGAAGTGGCTGAATGCAAAGATTGGAGGCACATCATTGAAAACATGTACTTTCCATTGGATGAGGAAACCGGTGTCTTTCTTCAGCAGGACGGATATCTGGATAAAGTTCAGATGACTGCCGATGAACTGGATCCGGCCCAACGGCCAATCAATCAGCATTGGTCGTGGGACCGGATCCTTCGTTCCTGTTTTATCAAGCAAGCCGATGTGCTGCAGGGGCTATATCTTTTTGATGAGAATTATGATACAGCTATAATTAAAAGAAATTTCGATTTTTACGAACCACGAACAGTTCACGAATCTTCCCTGTCATCCTGTGTGCATGCCATTGTTGCAGCACGAATTGGTGACATAAATAAAGCCTATAAGTTATACCTGCGTACTTCACGCCTCGATCTGGATGATTATAATAATGAAGTCGATGAAGGGCTTCATATTACCAGTATGGCTGGTACATGGATGTCGGTTATCGAAGGATTTGCCGGTAAAAGGATACAAAATGATAAACTGATACTAAATCCTCAAATTCCGGAAAAATGGAAATCGTATGCATTCAAAATCATTTTTCGCGACAGTTTATTGAAAATAAATGTGAAAAAAGATTTTATTACTATCTGTAACGAATCGGATATTCCTGCCTGCCTGCTAATTTACGGAAATGATTATATCATTTCCGGTAATCATGAGATCAGAATAAATAGTGAAGAAAATGTATATATATAATAAACTAATCAGAATTTCTAACTGCTAAAAACACATACGTATGAAAAAAATTATCTACAGCAAACTTCTGTCATTACTACTCCTTTGTTTTATACAAATAGGAGTTTTTGCACAGAACAGGGAGGTTTCCGGGAAGGTAACCGATGCCGATGGAGCTCCCCTGCCGGGTGTCAGCATTCAGATAAAGGGTACGACACTCGGTGGCATCACCGACTTCGATGGTAATTATACCATGAGCGTACCGGAAAATGCAACACTCGTGTATTCGTTCATAGGATACACGACCCAGGAAATTCCTGTGGGAGATCAAACCGTGATTAATGTAGCACTCAAAGAGGATATTATGCAACTCGATGAGATTGTGGTAATGGGATATGGAGTAACAAAGAAAAGTGACGTTACAGGTGCCATGAGTTCTTTGAAAGAAGGTGATTTTAACCAGGGCATGACGGTTACCCCGGAACAGATGATGCAGGGCAGAATTGCGGGAGTTCAGATTACAGCGAACAATGGTGAACCTGGTGCAGGTATGAGAGTTCAGATTCGTGGTGCAAATTCAATTCGGTCGAATACCATGCCTTTATATGTTATCGATGGTGTTCCACTGGATGTCCAGAATACTTCACCCGATGGCGCTACTGCGGCCGGGATCAATACAGCTGCCAGTGCAACAAATCCGTTGAATTTTCTGAATTCAAATGATATCGAATCGATCGATATCCTGAAAGATGCTTCGGCATCGGCAATTTATGGTGCCAGGGGAGCAAATGGTGTTGTGATTATAACTACAAAGAAAGGTAAGGAAGGAAAATCTTCCATTGATTATTCGACGTATGGAAGTATTTC
>CAYUAV010000851.1:0-1702 GCA_964442665.1 uncultured Bacteroidales bacterium | reverse complement strand
GATTGAAATGGATAAAAATATAATCGCCCGGCGTAATTCTGTAGCCGAAGGAAGTGCCAGCGCATTGCGAAACGGTGTAATTACATCGGCATCGTATCTTGAAGATCTGAATGCAGAAATATCAGCCAGGTTACAACTCGAAACACATAAAATTCAATTGCTTAATTCGGTGGTCAGGCTGTACCTGCTAAATGGTATAGATGTTAACAAGCTGTAAACAGGATCAAAAAATATAATTTAATAAATATGAAATCACTACTTTATCTTTTCGCAGCATGTATAGTTATTGCATCCGGCTGCAGTAAACGAGATCAGGAATCGGATGCATATGGAAATTTTACCGCAACGGAGATTCTGGTGTCATCCGAAATAGCCGGAAAAGTACTGGTAAAAAATGTGATGGAAGGTGAAACTATCGATTCATTATCCATTGCTTATATTATTGACACCCTTCAGAATAGCTTAAAGAAAGACGGGCTGATAGCCAGTAAAAAATCGGTAGCTGCTAAAAAGACAAATCTTTCAGCACAAATTGCGGTTTTACAGGAACAGAATATCTCGCTGGAGCAAGATTTTAAGCGTTTTTCGAAGATGTTTAAGGAGGGAGCGGCATCGCAAAAGCAGGTTGATGATATTTCAAATAACCTGAAGGTTCTTGAAAAACAGATAGAACAAGTAAGAAGCAATTATGCCTCGGTCGACGCTGAAATATCGGCCATGAATGCCTCTATTGCACAAGTGGAAGATTTGATAAAGCGTGCTGTTGTGTGTGCTCCTTCAGCCGGAACAGTTCTTGAAACATATGCTGAAGCAGGTGAGTCAGTTACTCCCGGAAAGTACCTGTTTAAACTGGCAAACCTGAAGCAGATGGAACTCAGAGCCTATTTTAGCGGTAATCAGTTGACTCAGATAAAGACAGGACAGGAAGTTGAAATACGGGTCGATAATGGCACTGATGGAATAAGGACCATGAAAGGAATTATTAGTTGGATTTCGGAGGATGCGGAATTTACGCCAAAAATCATTCAAACCCGTGAAGAACGTGTAAATCTTGTGTATGCCGTAAAGATAATGGTGAAAAATGACGGTTCGATCAAAATAAATATGCCGGGAGAAGTAAAAATTATAAAAAAATAGTTGTCGAATGATGGTTCGCGCAGAACATATCGGAAAAATGTATGGGGAGGTAACAGCACTAAAGGATATTTCTTTTGAGGTTAAAGAACATGAATTGTTTGGTTTTATCGGACCCGATGGTGCAGGAAAATCAACCCTGTTCAGAATTCTTACAACGCTGATACTACCTGATAGAGGATCAGCTATGCTGGCTGGTTATGATATACTAAAAGATTTTCGGAAAATACGCGCCGGGGTCGGCTATATGCCCGGACAATTCTCACTTTATGCCGATCTGACTGTGAAAGAAAATCTCCAGTTTTTTGCCACGGTATTTGGTACTACAATTAAAGAAAATTACCATTTGATACGGGATGTGTACAGCCAGATTGAGCCCTTTAAGGCTCGGCTTGCCGGGAAGTTATCCGGGGGGATGAAACAAAAGCTGGCACTTTCCTGTGCATTAATTCACCAGCCTGAAATATTAATACTCGATGAACCTACTACTGGTGTCGATGCCGTTTCACGAAAAGAATTCTGGGAACTGCTGAAAGGATTAAAAGAAAAAGGGATCACTATATTGGTT
>CAYUAV010000850.1:0-1703 GCA_964442665.1 uncultured Bacteroidales bacterium | reverse complement strand
TTAAACTCATGTATTGTTACCGGTGATATCTGGTCAATCTTAAAGTCCACAGATTTTGTATCCTCTGTATTTCCAGCCTTATCAAGTGAACGGTAATAAACTGTATGGTTTCCGTCACTACTCACCATAAATGGTGCAGTATAAAGTTTCCAGACGCCCGAATCAATTATATACCATGTTGAATCAACCCCTGACAAATTATCAATTGCTGATAAAGTAACCACAACATCACTCACATACCAACCATAGTCACCCATAATCCCATCAAGTATATAGTTTGTAACAGGTTTTGTAGTATCAATACCAGTTGAAGCATCTGCTACACCTGGCGGATCCTCTACATTCCCATAAATATCAATTGCAATACTGTAAAACTCGTAGTAACCATCAATTCCTGTAAACTCCCATTGCCATGGTTCTTCCTCATCGGTACCATAGGAAGTCCAATTTGTCCACTCCGTTCCATTAATAGAATAACGATACCAGAGAGTTACATTTTCTACCCCTGTATCATTGTAGACTGTAGCTGTAATAATAAACGGTATCGTCTTCTTCCAAAGTGGAAGCGGATTAACAGTAGAAATTGAAGAATCTTCCTTGGTCATTATAGTCTTTGTCTCATATGAAACACTCTCAATAACTGTTATAACACCAGCTCCTATATATAGGGTTATTAACATAACAGCAAACCCTTTCATGAACAAATTGTTTTTTACCATTTTTAACTCCTTATCTTTTTCACTATAATACAAAGTATAGATTTTTTTCTTTGATCAAAGTTAATTGTCTCTGAAATATATCTTTAATTTATCATCTAAAGTCTATTTAATGCCCCTTGAAATACCGGAAAACACCCTACGAAACTAGATAACACCTTTGGAATATAAGTCGTTACTAAGTTGATTTGATTCGAGGTAACTGATATTTCGTTTTTTGGTGTTGCAAGAGAAACTGGTATGATGCAGAAGTCATTAGGATCCTCACTGTTGACTATTTTTACTATCCCACTGAATTGTGTGTTCTTATCCGCGGGTGCAATAACAGATACTTCCATCGTGACCGCCCCATCTTCAGGGGTTAGATCACTGCCGCTTGCAGGCGTAAAGGTCCAAGTACCCCAACCTGGCCATTCGGTTACTTCCCAGTCCAGCTCTGATGTTGGATCGCCGATGTTTTGGATCATGATGCTCTCGGTGACTGTATCGCCTGGTTTGACACCAGTCCAGCCAAGTGATCCTTCGCAATCGAGATCGGGCTGAGGTGTTGCAATATGAATAATTGATGCCTTTGACCAGCCGCTCTCAGCATTAAAAACATCCTTGGCTTTCACCATTACTAGATAGTATCCTTCACCCGTCCACGTGTAACTCGCCTCGACTATCTCACCTGAATCATATGGTCCAAACCAGATGCTTTCATTACCGTCTCCCCAGGAAAATTTATAAGAGACCTGGTCATCATTGGGATCGGTTGTTCTTGTGGAAAACGAATATTCTACTCCTGTCCATCCCTCAAAAGGCCCTGATGGTTGATCGGGTAGTTCTGGTGGGTCATTTCCAATATAAACTGCTTCTGTTTTTTCACCTTCATAGTTGTCGTCATCGGTTACGGTGAGCAGTACATTATAAGTTCCAAGTTCGGAATATGTATGGTTCACAACCATTCCTGTTGCATTAGTTCCATCATCGAAATCCCACTCGTAT
>CAYUAV010000849.1:0-1710 GCA_964442665.1 uncultured Bacteroidales bacterium | reverse complement strand
TAATTATTACATGTATTATTACAAAGCTTTCGAAGAACATCATACCGTTTTGCGAACTAATATGCAAGCTCGTTTTCCTTACAATATTTATCATATTTATCAAAACAGATACTTAAGCGTTAAGTATAACAATATAATACATACTGTGAATGCTGATGAGTTCGGTAACTTCGAAGTCAGAAATGATGAGCTTATGTATATAATTATTGACGATATGAGAGATTATGAACCTATTTATCCTGATTCTTTCGAGTTAGTAAGAACGCGTTTTGAAGGCTTGTTATTTAAACTTAGCCAGTATTCTCTGTCGCCCGATGCCTATACCTTTTACCACGATGCTGAAGAACAGCTTGAAGCAGAAGGCACCCTATTTGATCCTGTCTATACGCAACTTACGGGTAATATCGAATGTATCAGTGACCCCGGGCAAAAAGTGATAGGCATTTTTTCTGCTTCTGATGTTAGTGATTATTATGCTTATATGTATACCTATTCAACTCAAATTGATGGATTCCCCGAATTTTGGCTCGATACCTGTTCATGGGGTATGCCCGATGGCTGGATCTGGCCTCCGTTTTAATAAAGTAAGCAGAAATATAATGGATGAAGAAAAAAGGGGGGAGAAAACTTTGGTTCCTGCTTGCTCACAGGTGAGGACTCCCTGAACTTATGGGTTTTTTCACTGTTCCTGCTTCCATTTATCTCGAATTAAAATATCTTTGTCGGCTAATTGGAGTTGCATGAAAAATATACGGAATTTCTGCATTATTGCGCATATCGATCATGGTAAAAGTACATTAGCCGACAGGATGTTGATGGCAACGCATACCCTGTCGGAAAGGGACTTTCAGGATCAGGTGCTCGATACGATGGACCTGGAGCGCGAGCGTGGCATTACCATTAAAAGTCATGCAGTACAGATGGATTATGAGCAGGACGGGCAGCATTATTATTTGAATTTAATTGATACTCCCGGCCATGTAGATTTTTCGTATGAAGTTTCGCGGTCAATAGCTGCCTGTGAAGGCGCTCTGCTTGTGATCGACGCAACACAGGGCATTCAGGCACAGACTATCTCAAATCTTTACCTTGCTATCGAGCATAATCTTGAGATCATTCCGGTTATGAATAAAATGGATATGGCCAGTGCAATGCCTGACGAGGTTAAGGATCAGATTGTGGACCTGCTCGGATGTCAACGCGATGATATTATTGAAGCAAGCGGAAAAACCGGCTTTGGCGTTGAGCGCATACTCCGGGAAATTGTGCAGAAAGTTCCTCATCCTGTCGGCGATCCTGATGCTCCCTTGCAGGCGTTGATATTCGATTCGGTATTTAATTCGTACCGAGGCATATTTTCATATTTTAAAGTATTCAACGGAACCTTGCATACCAATGATTTTGTAAAATATGTTGCTACGGGGCGTGAATACTATGCCGAGGAAATCGGAGTGTTAAAAATTAAAACGGAATCCCGGAAACAACTAAGTGCTGGCGATGTGGGGTATATTATTTCCGGAGTAAAAACTTCACGCGAAGTCAAGGTTGGCGATACGATAACTCATGTCGAAAAGCCATGCGATAAGGCTATAGCAGGTTTTGAAGATGTTAAGCCCATGGTATTTGCAGGAATTTATCCGGTCGATGCCGATGATTATGAAGAATTGCGCGCTTCGATGGAAAAACTGCAACTCAACGATGCTTCGCTGG
>CAYUAV010000848.1:0-1718 GCA_964442665.1 uncultured Bacteroidales bacterium | reverse complement strand
GCTGGCACCTCAGTTTGTTAACGACGAAGTAACTACTACATCAAATTTAGTGCATGTGGGTATCGGAATTGAAAAGTTCCGTGGAAATAGTCGTGTACAGGGTAAATACGGCGCAGAAGTCATTTTTGGATATAATAAAGTAAATGTATCATACAACTATGGAAATTCAATAACCAATGATTTTAATCGTCCTGAAACCTATAATAATGTTTATTATAATGGTTCAGAAAGAATTTTAAACGATTATATCGATAAGGGACTATATGTTGGCTTAAGAGGTCTTCTTGGAGTAGAATTCTTTATCGGACCAAAGATTTCAATTGGTGGCGAATTCGGCTATTCTTTTGTATATCAGTGGTCACAGAATCGTATTACAGATTACCAGTACTGGGATAGCTCGGGTCAACAGGTTTCAACTGTAACCCGTGAAACCGATAATATGGGATATGATGATATAGCTGTTGGTATTGACCAATTAGACGGATCGATAAATTTATTCTTATATTTTTAGATTATAAGGATAAGAGGAGGGAAGGCTGTCATACTGACAGCCTTTTTTTGTGCGTTCCTGTATATTTATAAAATTTTAATGACGTGTATGGAATGGCATGATATATGTAAATATATAGATTAATAAATATTTTGATTAATTTTAAGTTTTTTAAAGACTTATTAACTTCATTAAAGCATAATAAACAACTAATTTTACGTTTTGAAAAGCGGAATCTGTCATGAACAAAACTGCGTTTAAGCACATGAGTGAAAGTGATATTAAAATTAGCAATGCTTCAGAAGGGATGGGTATGTACAAATTATATGGCAGCCATATTGCATATCTCATAAACAGTGTTTATGCTTTTCTTGAGTTCGTTCATGGAAAGTTTATCCATATGAATAAGGATTATCGTTGCAATAAACAGGGTATTCCTCAATCTATAATCGATGAGCGTATAATAACAGGATACGACGAAAATAAATGGGATGAATTATTAAAAACAAATACAAACAAATGATGAAAAAGGTTATAAGCATATCCTTGCTGGTCACACTTTTCGTGATGGGTTGTAATAGTCAGCAGACAACACAGCCAAAGGAAGAGACTAAGCAAGAAGTTCAGAAGATTGCTGATACAAAGCCTGTTAAATTAAATAAACAGATGTTTCTCGACCAAATAGTCGACTATGAGCAAAATCCGGGACAATGGATTTACAAAGGCGAACTTCCGGGTCTGATCGATTTTTACGCTGACTGGTGCCGCCCATGTCGTATCACATCACCCATTATCGAAGAGTTGGCACAGGAATATTCCGGGAAAATTAAAGTTTATAAAATCGATGTTCAGGTTGAACAGGAACTGGCAGCAATTTTCGGAGTTCAAAGCATTCCCTCGTTCCTTTTTATTCCAAAGGACGATACACCGGTTATGTCGTCAGGAATTGCAGCTACACCTGAGCAAACAAAGGAGATGTTCCGGGAACAGATTGAAAAGCTACTTTTAAATAATACCAAATAGAAATTGTAATAAGAAAGAAACAGAACCAGCTAATCAGCACCTTATTCCTGATATATGGTTGTGATTGGATGAATTCTGAATGCCAGGCCTGAAATTGCTGTTCGGGGTATATTTTTATTCAAAAGAGAAAATGTTTTTTAATTCAACATAATGATAATATTGCTGATTATATTTTAAATGGAATTAATTTAAATTTAATTAAGGT
>CAYUAV010000847.1:0-1718 GCA_964442665.1 uncultured Bacteroidales bacterium | reverse complement strand
TGTGATCCTTCCGGTTTAAATCCGAATGAATTCGGAATTCTGGATTTTCAGTTGAATGCAATTCATAATACTTCAGACCTGGCAAATGCCGAAGGAAGTTATGTCGATTTCACCTGTGACCAAGCTACGGATTTAATAGCAGGGCACCAATATCCGGTGACGATTCAGACGAATCGGAAGCATAGAGAAAATGTTTATATCTGGCTCGACCGGGATAACAATGGCGAATTTTCTCCGGAAGAACAATTATTTAAATCGGAAAATGTATTGCGTTACCATACAGGAGATATAATTATACCTGAACCGGATGTGTATAATATTCCGCTTCGGTTACGGATTGCTTCCGATCATAGTTCCTTTCCCGTTGCCGATGCATGCGGACCTGTTAAGTACGGGCAATTTGAAGATTATACCGTATTTATCCGGCCTGATGCCGAACCTCCGCAAGCCAATTTTCTGTCATCCGATACGATCATCAGTATGGGAGAATCTGTACGAATATCCGACCGAAGCCGGAATCTTCCGCAATCATGGTCGTGGTACATACCCGGCGGATCGCCGGAATATTCGGAGGATCAAAATCCGGAGGTTGTATACCATACCACCGGCAATTATGATATTTCCCTTCGGGTAGATAATAGTTATGGAAGCGACAGTATTTATCGTGCAGGGGCCGTTGAAGTATTGCCCGGTTTTCTGCTTGTTAGCAGCGCCGGTTCTGACAGCACTTCAGGGATCCTTTATGATTCGGGAGGTCCTGAAGGTTCATACCAAAATGGAGAGAATATGGATTTTTTGATACAACCCGAATGTGCAAGAGCCATTACCTTAAGTTTCCTCGATGTTTCTGTCGAAGAATCGTATGATAATTTGTTTGTATATGACGGTACTGACAATACGGGAGAACTTCTGGTTAAAGTAACAGGCAATACAATTCCCCCGTCAGTTACTGCCTATTCGGGCAGCATGTATATACATTTTGTATCAGATGGCGTTGTAAACCGCGAAGGATTTAAAGCCGTATGGAGATCGGATGTTCCGGCCAATGTATCGGTTCAGGCCGATTTTTCTGCTTCTGATAGTAATCCTGCCTTTTATGATGAAGTTCAGTTTACCGATCTGAGCCGGGGAAATCCCCTGATATGGGAATGGGATTTTGGTGATGGTTGTACCTCAAATGAACAATTTCCCTCTCATAAGTTCGATCATTCCGGAGAAGCAAGAATCACCCTTTATACCTCAAATTGCTATCATTCCGATAGTACTGCAAGAACATTCATCATTCAGGCCATGCCTGAATTAGCTGTTTCTGACACGGTTTTTTACGACACACTTATTCAGGGTGAAACCAATGAAAATTCTTTACGCATTAACAATCTGAGTAATTCCGGCGATTTGCTGTATAATATCAGTATTTATGAGCGATCGGCAGCCAAAATACAGCACAAGAGTGAAGTGTTTACATCAGATAGGTATTTTACCAAAGAGAACGATAAGTATGATCATAAAAAGGAAAATTCTTTTCACCGGGAATATAAAGCTTTGCAGCCCATAGTATCCTTCACATCACCCGGTCTTGATCGGGTAATGGATAGTTTTAATTCCGGGTATACGCGGTTAACCGATCTGATACCGGGGATGTACGAATTTGACGGAGGCACAGAGGGTTATATGATTGAAGACGGCAAACTGACCCGGCCGGTAAAAGATATAAATAT
>CAYUAV010000846.1:0-1721 GCA_964442665.1 uncultured Bacteroidales bacterium | reverse complement strand
CTTGGGTGCCCCGCGTCCTCGTTTGCCGCCATGGGATTTACCGCCCACATAGGTGAATTAACAATAGTAATACCCTCGATAAGAATATTTTCCGACCTGATAAGCTGAATAAAATTTACTCGTATATAATGACCTTCTCCAAAAATTCTGTTTTCATAGGGAATACCTTCATTGGCCATTTCAACCAGACTATCACGATCCGATTTTTGATTTGGATTGCCATTCTGCCATCCTCCACTGTCATTTCCTTTCCAGGGCCACCAATGTGTGGTATCGGCATCACCATCGAGAACTCCATCACCTGTAATAGCAATATTCTCAACTGATTCTGCATATATTAGCGGAGAATAATTCATCAGGTCATTCCCTTCGAAACGTGTGTGTACTAACGGTAAATACTGTTTCAGATCCTTTGTAAACAACAACCTGGCGTCTTTTTCAAGGTGCAGGTTTATGTTACTTTTCAAATGTACCGGACCTGTCAGGAATGTACCTTCCGGAATGATGACGGTTCCGCCTCCGCGTTCATGACAGGTATTAATAGCCTTCCTGATGGATTCGGAACAATCTGTTTCACCGCCGGAAACAGCTCCGAAATCGACGATGCTGAAAGAAGTATCAGGAAAAGCTGGTGGAACAATCCTGTCAAGAATTGCCGGCACCAAATCCCAACCCTCAGACTGTTTATTTTCTCCGGCTGAAAATAGAATTAAGAAACAAATTAATAAAGTCAATATTTTCAATACTATCTTATAAGTCATGTTTTTCCGTAATTGACTTTTTCAGGTATTCATCTGTAGCAGCAAGATATAAGAGTGCGGCCACACCCTTGAAATCATTCACACGTCGGTCGACCGATGTATAATATTCAAAACTGCCATTTGAGACTTCGACATTAAGCGTACCCACCTTTACAGTTCCTGTGAGATTGATACGCCCCGAATCATCAAAATACACGTATTGCCTCTTTAGAACTTCATATGCTTTTTCAGCAGAAAATTTAAATTCTTCGGGCAGGTAACCCATTTTAAAGGATTTCAGGAATGAATAGGCAAACATTGCCGTGCAGGAAGTTTCGGGCCAGTTACCCTCGACATTAACTTTATTAACGACCTGGTACCACATCCCTGTTTCTTTATCCTGGTATGTGGCAATGTTACCGGCCAGCCGCTGGAGTATTTCCAGAATTTCATGCCGTTTGGGATGCGATTCAGGAATATAATCGAGGGCATCGACCAGGGCCATCATATACCATCCTAATCCCCTTCCCCAAAATTCAGGCGATGTCCCGGTTTCAGGATCGGCCCATATTTTACTGCGCGATTCGTCCCATCCATGATAGAGCAAACCGCTTACAGAATCGCAGGTATGGTTGTAGACGAGTTGGATCTGAAAAATAGCTTCATCGCAATAATGTGGTTCTTTTAACAGATCGGCATACTGAAGCAGAAATACATCGCTCATGTAAATCCCGTCAAGCCACATTTGCCAGTCATAAATTTTCTTATGCCAATAACCGCCTTCACTTGTCCGTGGCTGATGCTTCAACTGATCCAGCAATTCATTGCTGGCTTTCAGATATTTCTGATTGCCAGTCTTTTCATAAACATATAATAATGCCCGTCCCGGTAAAATATCATCAAGCCGGTATTTCTCCCTTGAATATTTGCGTGAATCAATTGAACCATCTGCCTTCACATAAAGATCGAGCCATTGCTGAA
>CAYUAV010000845.1:0-1727 GCA_964442665.1 uncultured Bacteroidales bacterium | reverse complement strand
CAGGCAAATAATTTTTTTTAAGGATTTCCATTTCATCGGATATCCAGCCATATTCGGATGGATTGTAAATCCAGAAATGCTGGTGACTGTCAATTTTCATTTCTTAAATGATTCATTCAAGTTTGAAAATCCTTTCTATCAGGTGCCATTTTTCATCAGCAGTTGCTTCGGCAGATGAATTCTGTAATTCAGACATTTGTTCTTCCCATTCGGCTTGACGGGGTTTCATTGCCAGCTCAGCCATTGCCTTGTCATGTTCGAAGTCAGGCACAGTATCCATGATCATAAAAAGCCTGTTCCCGGCCAGGTATATTTCCATGTCCAGGATTCCTGCTTCTCGAATACCCCGGGTAATTTCAGGCCAGGCCCGGCCTTTGGCATGTGCTTTTTTGTAAGCGGAAATCAGCTCCGGGTCATCACGCAATTCAAGCGTTTTGCAGAAACGCTTGAATTCGGTATAGGAAGTTTTTTCATTATATTCCATGGCTTATTTATATTTCAGTTTTACAGATCCAGATAAGGATAATCTTTACTGATTAATCCTTTTTTTACCATTTTGGCATAAAATTCTTTCGGGATTTCAACAAGCACAGATTCTACATTATCCTTAACCCGATTCGGGTTCGAAGTATTAAGTGAAATGGCTGATACTCCAGGGGGAGTCATCCCAAAATTTACACAGGCTACTGATGGAGCAATATTGTACTTTTCGCAAAGGGTATAAAATGTTTTACGCCATTGAAATTTCGGACCATCGGTTTCCGGTGTGATTAATTTATAATCGTAATAATCACTTCCTGTTAAAAAGCCTCCGTGAAAAACCGCTGAATTAATAATAGTAATTCCTTTTTTGAACAGCTTTTCCATGAAATCAAGTAATTCAGGCGGATGATTCATAATTGTTAAACTATTGGCGAACATTACCCAGTCCAGTTCCACATACCCAATCACTTTTTCTATAATTCTCCAATCTTTTGCACCGATACCAATAGCTTTTGTTTTTCCTTGTTTTTTAAGTTCTGACAGAGCCCGGTATGCTTCCAGAACATCAGAAAAAAGTTTTCCCTTTTCTTCCGGGTTTTTACCCTGATTCAAATATTCGTCGGGATCGTGAACCGATAACAACCGGGGTTTATATATTCCTCCCAGTAATTCATTTCCCTGCTCATAGCACGAGATAATACCATTATAACTTATTCTCAGAATTGCATCATGTTTCAGATCGAACCATACCCCTTGTTCGAAAGTAGGTTCGGATGTTTCTAATTCAGTACGCATCCAACCTAATTTATTACTGATAACGACATCCTCCGGGTTTATATCTAACTGATGTAAACTTTTTCCCAACGATTCAAGAGCCAAACCGGCACCATACTTTCCGGCACTGTCGAAAACCGGAATCTCGACATTTTTACAGCATTCATTCACTATATCGAATTTTATATTATCATTCAGAACCCGGTATAAGTTTCCCAGAGCACTGGTACCAAATATAATCGGGGGAAGTTTGAGTCCTGTTTTTCCCAGGGTTGAATATTCCATGCTTTTTTTATTGCAAGAAAAAATTTATTTCCACTTTAACTGCTATAGCTATTATTACTATCACAGATCGATTACAATTTCCTGACCTTTATAAGTAACCACTTTATCATATTTTACCGGTCTGTTCATTCCATTACCATTAATTTTTGAAACCAGGACTAACTTAAATATACGTTCATTAAGCA
>CAYUAV010000844.1:0-1729 GCA_964442665.1 uncultured Bacteroidales bacterium | reverse complement strand
GACTAAAACAAGAATCGAGATCTTAAAAGGTATTTTTATAGAGAAAAAAATTACTTTCGAGGAGGTCATACTGGAAGGTCCAAGTGACGCAGTCAAAGTATTTAACGGTATTTTACTTGCTGACTGGATCAGTGTCTATCTTGCAGTATTGAATAAGGTCGATCCCACTATGACAAAACTTCTCGATTTAATGAAGTTAAGATTCGCACGGGTAAGCTCTTCAGGCAGCACTATAAATATCATGGATTTTTAGAAATCCACTCTTAAGATTGAAGCTGATAATCAATGTTTATGGTCAGTGTATCTTTATGACTTTATATAAATAAAATCAGGCATAATGGCAGCATAGTCATTCGCTGTAATCTGCCTTTCTTCGCTTCCGTCAAGATTCATCAGAAAAATATGCTTTTGTGTTCCCAGCAATCTCTCAAATACTATGAACTGGTTATCGGGTGAAATTGAGGCATGCCCGTATTCTGTAGAATCTCCAGTAATTCTTTTAAGGTTTTTCCCATCCGGTTCCATTATATAAATATTATAAAACCTGTCGCCTGCGGCACGACCCTGAAAGACTATATATTTCCCATTTTTAGACATAGACGGAACCCTCTTTTCGAAGTCAATATCCAACAGTTTTTGTATGTTTGTTCCGTCATCATCCATTACAAAGAGATCATAACTGCCTATCAGGCCAGACTCATAGATGATCCTATTTTCATTTGCATAACCAAAGGGATGCCAGTCATTAACCAGAGGATTCATTGTCAATCTCTGCATGTCGCTCCCATCTGATTTCATCTTATACAGTTCCCAATTGTCTTCCGTATATACTTCGAAGTATACCTGTTTTCCATCGTATGACCAGGCTGGATCACCGCTTCTCGCAACATTAAATGTGAGTTGTTTCTTATCTGTGCCGTCCCAGTTCATGACCATGATCTGCCATACACCTTTTATATCCGCAGAGTATAGGATCTTTTTACCATCGGGAGATACACTTGGATATAAGTCTCTGCCCGGGTCATCGGTCAGTTGTTTCAGATCGGAACCATCCAGATTTGAGCTGAAGATATCGTAATTGCCATTTTTTACGGCCACAAATACTATTCTTTTAACCTCGTAATCCATATTTACGATCCAGCCGCTTATCTCAATATTTTTATTGCTGAAATCATTTTCAAGGTTGCTTTCGATAAAAATATTTGCATCTGTTTTGGCGCCGGCCTGGCCCTTAATTGTGATATTCTTTTTGTACAAGTTGTATTCATCGGAATTCGTTATTGCGTAAATATAGATGGAATGCTCTGAACCAGGTTCAAGCCCGCTTATATTCACAGTTTGCCTGAAACCGCTGTCTGTATAATTTGCGTTGCCAAAGCTTTCAGCAACATCGCCTCTTTCGAAACCATATTCTGCGTTTCCCAGAAATTTACCAAAACCTCTGGGGCCGTCCAGATATATTTCCATTCTGCTGATATTGGTGCCTGATGAAGAATTTGTATCGGTTGCCCAGCCGGAAACCAGAATTTCTCTTTCAACAATTGATTCTGAGGGAGTTTCCAGGTAAATCCTTATATTGTCCCTTGCCTCCGTAGTTCCCTGAATCCTGATTTCTTTTCTTATAAATATATCATCCTTACCGGGTAATTCCGCATAGAAAAAAATATAATGTATGGAACCGGGTTCGAAAACATAATCTCCCTTATTCCATTTAAGGTAAAATCCTGAA
>CAYUAV010000843.1:0-1729 GCA_964442665.1 uncultured Bacteroidales bacterium | reverse complement strand
TGCACTGGCCGGATTATCTGATCGATGGACCAATAGTGATACCGGTGAAATTCTGGATACGTTTACCATTATCACTACGGCTGCCAACCCGCTAATGGAAAAAATCCATAATACAAAAAAAAGAATGCCGGTTATACTCCGGCAGGATGACGAAACGAAGTGGATTGATCCTGATTTACCGGTGCAGGTATCTTTAGACTTTCTGAAGCCCTTTGACGAAAAACAGATGGTAGCTGAAGAAGTAGACCAAAAGCTTTTTAAGAGGAGTCCGGCTTAAGTTACACCTGCTTTTATACACCCTATTATTTTATAATCATTCTAAATAATAGTTTTGTGGAATATTTTATGGCGTCAGGGAGAAGAAATAGATATTTTTTTCTAAAATTCATGTATTAATCAAACCTATTTTGCCATGAAGAAAGCATTATTGATTTCTTTAACTTTTTGTTTTTTAGCCATTTCACAATTAAGTGCTCAAAAACCTTTTATGAAGTTCGGGAAAATTCCGGAGCAGGATATTGAAATGACTGTTTATCCAAACGACACCTCAGCAGCAGCAGTGGTTTTAGGAGATTTTGGTTATACCCGGTTTGCCATTAGCGAAGATGAGGGATTCTATTTGAATTTTACAAAACATTTACGAATAAAGATACTTAAGAAAACAGCCTTATCATGGGCCGATTTTTCCATCACTTTATATGTTGGACAGGGAGGGAATGATGAGGAATTGTCCATGTTAAAAGGATGTACTTATAATATGGAAAATGGCAAACTGGTTAAATATAAACTCGATCGCAGTGCTATTTTCAGAGAGACTGAGGATAAAAACCATAAAGTTGTGAAATTTACCATGCCCAATGTGAAGGAAGGTTCCGTTATCGATGTCAGTTATGCTATTATGTCGCCCTTCACATTTACATTAAATTCCTGGTATTTTCAAAGAAGTATTCCTGTCGTACGTTCAGAATATCACGTATACATTCCGGAATATTATTATTACAAAAACTGGACAACAGGTTATGTTCCTATAATCAAAGAAAGCGACAAGATCACAGAAAATTTCCAGTTCACAAAATCAGCAGAGATTACTGCAAATGGTCGTGAGAGTGGCAGTATAGTTAATTTTACTGCACAGGTCACACATTGGTCATATCTGGCTGAAAATGTTCCGGCTTTCATTGAGGAACCCTATATGACTACGGTGTATGATTATTTGAGTGCGGTCGATTTCGAACTCGTTTCGACGAACTTTCCGGGATCCATCAATAAAACTTATACCCGTAAGTGGGAAGACATTAACCGGGAATTAATGGACGACTATGATTTCGGAAAACAACTGGATAATACCGGGCATCTGAAAGATCAGATCGCTTTGATCGGGAATACAACCAGTGATCCCGTACAAAAGATGATTCTCGCCTATGAGCATATTAAGAATCAGATGCTTTGGGATAAACGGTACAGAATATTCCCAACGGATAATATTCGGAGTGCATATACCGATGGTGGCGGTTCAACAGCCGATATCAACCTTAATCTCGTGGCATTACTCAAAGGTCTGGGCCTTAATGCCAACCCTGTTTTGGTAAGCACACGGGCGAATGGAAAACTCAAACCGGGTCAGGTAATATTGACTCAATTTAATCATGTCATTGCCTGTGTAAATATTGATAATAAGAACTATCTGCTTGATGCTATCGATCATTATTGTCCTTATCAAATATTACCT
>CAYUAV010000842.1:0-1730 GCA_964442665.1 uncultured Bacteroidales bacterium | reverse complement strand
ACAGGGCGCTGTCCCTTTTTTCTCACGCAACCTTATCCATTTTTTTTACATCCTAAGATTGACTTATCCTGTTTTTTTAATAACTTACTAAAATTCTTACTGTAATCATGAAAACAAAGTACTATATATCTTTAACTCTGTGTGTTTTTATGTTTGCCAATAATAGTGTTATGACACAGAGCACTTTCAATCCGGATGTTTATATGGAATTTCTTGACGAGAATAAAACTCTTACAGCCGGAGAGCTCCTGGAAAACAATCCTCCAAAAACAACCTATTATGAGTCAAGAGCTCACCCTACAGGCCTGAATGCTATTCCGTGGTACGATTCAATAAACAATGTACTTAACCTCACTCCTGTCGAAGAGGAATTGCTGTCAAATAACCATTTTATGGTATCACAGAGGTTAAAGACATTCAGCTGGACCGATGCATTTATAAATATCTATGCAAACGACCTGCCTCTGTTTTTAAGTGCCGATTTTGTGCTTTATACACTTCATAACTCATATGATCTGATTTTACAAACCCTGGAATGGCAGTTTCTGGAGCCGAACCTAAAAGAACTGCTTGAGGCTATGCATGACAACTATCCTGCATTATACAGTAAATACAGCAGCGATACGCGGTTAAGTGATGCTTTAGCTGATGTTGATTTATATATATCAATAGCATATTCGTTGTTGCTGAACGAGACTATTGCTCCACAGCTACACTCAACGGATAAATATAATGAGATAATGAAAGCTATTGAAGATGAGCAGATGGACTTTGTATGCCTGTTCACCGAAACAAGAGCCCGTAAAATTGATTTCAGCCAGTTTAAACCGCGCGGACATTACAATAAAGAATTTTATACTCCGGACGGACAAAAGAACCTTGAAAATTATTTCAGATCAATGATGTGGCTCGGACGAATTGATTTTTTACTTACAGCCCCTCCTGAAAATCCATGGGAACCTGACTGGACAATTGATGAGCTACGAAGAATGCAGATAGGCGCAATTTTACTGAATGAGTTATTACATTCCTGCGGTAAAAAAGAACTGCTGGAAAAACATGAGAAGATTATAACATTTCTTGTTGGTCCTGATGATAATCTTACACCCGGCGAATTATGCGGATTAACAGATCATATGCTGAACAATCCTGCTGATTTATTTAATACGGATATATATGAGCAATTTGAAGATACACTGAATGCATCGGATGATTACGGACAAAAAATAATGTCGAACTTCTTTTATGTGGATCCTCTTTCCAGTGATCCCGGTAAGTTGCCGGTGTCATTTAAGTTACTGGGACAAAAATTTCTTATTGATTCATATATTGCCAGCGAGGTGGTATACGACAGGATAATCGATGACGGCAAAAAAATATACCGGGATCTTCCTGATCCGTTGGATATCATAGCAGTGCTTGGCAATGAGGATGCCATGGCCCTGTTAGAGGATGAGATGGAAGAATATAAATATGCATATAAAATTTCTTCATTAAAATACCTGGTTGATGCCTATGATGAGGATTTCTGGGAACAGTCGTTATATAACACATGGCTTTCCGGCATCCGGGAGTTAAACCCGCCGGCATCATCCAATGGTCTTCCATATTTCATGCAAACCACTGCCTGGCATCATGAAAAAATCAACACACAATTAACATCCTGGGCTGAGTTAAGGCATGATACAATTTTGTATGCTAAACAAAGTTATACAATGGCTGGAACAACA
>CAYUAV010000841.1:0-1732 GCA_964442665.1 uncultured Bacteroidales bacterium | reverse complement strand
AAACTGATATTAGAAAATAAGGCCTCTAATAAACAATACATTCCAATAAGGAATGTAATTTACGGGAGTTGATATGCGAGAGAGAATTTTTTCCTTCGAGCAACTTAAATCAATTGTTGAAAAATACGCTGATGTAATAGTAAGGGAAACGAAAAGCGGCAGGCTACTTTTTTCCCGGCATGGGGCAAGACTTCTTGGGATGTATCCTGATGCCGATAGTGACAATGTCCTGTGGGTCAATGAAGATCTGGAAAAGACACTGGAAGAACATCATGCCATGGTAGGGGGAGAACGGCTCTGGATATCTCCTGAAAGGAATTTTTATTATGAAAATCCCCGTGACTTTGAAGGATACCACTTTCCCTGGGAAATTGACCCCGGCGAACACAAGTATATCGAAAGTAAGACTGCAATCATATATAAAAACACCTTTTCCCTGTTGGAATACAATCAAAACAAACTATTTGACAACAGCTTTAAGAAACGCAGCTTTAAACCTATCAACGATCCGTACAAAACGAACCTCCCTTATGCCGGTGTGTCAATCACCGACTCAATCACCGTAAATGACACTGAAATAAAGATGTGCGCCTGGTCAATAACCCAGGTTGACACCTGTGGCCCCGAAGCTCCGGGCACAGCCCTGTTCCCGGTTAAACCGAATTGTCAGTATATCAGTTATTTTGACCACATACCCCCTGACAGAATTGACATTTTCGTCCAGTATGCCAGGTTTAAAGTAGATGGAAGATACAGCTGTAAATTAGGGCTTCGGCCGGAAGATATTCGTTTAGATAACATATGTAAAGCAGTATACCTGTCCCCTACCCATTATAACCGCTCAATATGGTCATGTGTTATTAAAAGAAGCAATGACATACCCAGAACGCAAGATGACTGTGTTGACATGGCAAAAAGTAACCCGGAAGGACCTAAAGGCGCAGTGCAGGCCTTTAACACTGACCATGGCTCCATTGAACCTGAGGCGCTGCTCTGTGGAGAACTGGGTTTACAGCTCACAAAAGGAGTTGCAAAAGACAGTAAGACTGTAAGTAAAGGTAAACATGAGCTGCTGGGCTATATAGGAAGTAAGGATGAATTAATTGAACTTGCTAAAAGAGCATTACAACTTGATGAAACTCCGGAATTATTTTAACCCGCAAATACTTTTTATGGCAGGTTATCATTTATGGCTTTACAGGAAGAGTTGGGAAAACAGGGCAACTGGCTTTTTCGGTGGAGAAGCTACCTGCCTCTGTTATTGATCCCTCTGTTTATTATTGCCTTATTGGAATCAACCGATCCCAAGTGCGCATTCGGTTATCCAACAGACCATATTTTTACTATCTGCTGTATCTTCATATCATTCATTGGACTTATTATACGCGCACTAACAATTGGATTTACCCCTAAAGGCACCTCAGGAAGTAACACCAAACAGCAGAAAGCCGCTGTTCTTAACACAACAGGTCTATACTCAATTGTCCGTCACCCTTTGTATCTCGGAAACTTTATTATCTTCCTGGGAATAGTACTCTTCATAAAAGTGTGGTGGTTTGTCGTGATATCTGCTTTACTGTTCTGGCTGTACTACGAGCGAATAATGTATAGAGAAGAAGAATTCCTTAGAGAAAAATTCGGTGAGCCCTTTTTAAAGTGGGCTGAAAAAACTCCGGCATTTATACCGCTTTTCAAAAATTGGCAATCCCCCAATAGGAAATACTCACTAAAA
>CAYUAV010000840.1:0-1733 GCA_964442665.1 uncultured Bacteroidales bacterium | reverse complement strand
CAGCTCTTCAGTTTGCTCGATAATTTGTTTTTGCCGTTCCTCAAGAAGCAAATTACTTGTATTAAGTTGTTTGGTCCTTTTCGAAAGGATTTTATTCTTTGACTGAAGCTCGCTGGTACGCTCCCTTACTGTCCGCTCAAGCGTAATGTTCAGTACCCTCATTTGCCGGATACGTAAATAGTATATTAAAAAAGTTGATGCCAGAAAAATAAACACAACCAGAATCCGGAACCACCAGGTTTTCCAAAAAGGAGGTGAAATTACGATTTTAAGAGATGTTCCTTCTTCGTTCCAGTATTTATCATTATTGGAGGCTTTGACCCGAAATACGTATTTACCGGGAGCAAGATTCGTATAGGTTACTTCTCGCTTTCCGGCCACATAATTCCAATCCTTATCAAAGTTTTCAAGCTTATAGGCATATTGGTTCTTTTCGGGGTGAATAAAATTAAGGGCAATATATTCGAACGATATAACTTTATCCTTATGTGAGATAGTAATTTCATCCGTAAACCGGACATGCCGGTCAAGTATTGTCACCCCTCCGCTTTCACCAATAGGAACTGAACGATTGTAAAGTTTCAGATCGGTTATGTATACCTTTGGGGGAGTTTTATTTTCTCTCAGACTGTCAGGGTGAAACCAGGTTCCCAGATTTATCCCTCCAAAATACATATATCCTTCATCGGTTTTAAGACAGGAGTTTTCTGCAAATTCATTATCCTGAAGACCGTCACCGGTATCATAATTTTCAATGACACCGGTTACCGGATTATATTCCGAAAGACCCTTTTTTGTTGCGATCCAGAGATCTCCCGAACCATCTTCCAAAATCGAACAGATATAATTATCAATCAGACCATTGGTTGTGGTTATGCTTAAAAAGCTGTTTGTCGAATCGATAAATTTATTTAAGCCCTCACGGGTACCTATCCAAATTTGTTGATGTGAATCTTCGAACAGGGTGAAAATCTCATTACTGAGAAGACTGGTAGTGTCGAGCGGATTGTGATAGTAATTATCGAAGTCGGTACCGTTTCTCATCACCGACAGGCCAAAAGGAGTAGCAACCCAGATATATCCTTTACTATCGCAAATCAGATGAAATGCCCAATTATTTGCCAGGCTTCGCGGATTGGCGGGATTGCTCTTAAAACGATAGAATCGGCCGGTTTTACGGTCCCATTTATTCAGACCGTTCCCGTGCGAAATAATCCACAAATTCCCTTCATGGTCCTTACATATTGAACGTACATCATTTCCGGCAATTGAATATTCATCTGCCGGATTATTCATATAATAGTTGAATTTTTCGGTCCTGATATTAAACTTCTGAAGGCCTCCAAAATAACTTCCTATCCAGAGAATGGAATCGTTTTCGAAGTAAAGTTCATACACACTTCCACATTGCAACCCTATATTCTCTGCAGAGTTGCAAGCAATATACCGGGATTTCCGTGTTACTATGTTCACTTTTTCTATTCCATCAGTATAGGAACCCATCCATATATAGTTGTCACCATTTGAAGCAAGAGAAATAATCGTTTTTTTTACTTTGATTACCGGGTCTTCCGACTCAAAGCTTATATAGCGGAATCCTTTATCGTCGTATGCCAGGTCAAGTCCGCCAAATTTCAATCCAAACCATAAATTTCCCTGATGGTCCTGATAAATAGCATCGACCGCATTGGACGATAGACTTAATTTGTCATTCTCAACCGGCATGTATTCAT
>CAYUAV010000839.1:0-1738 GCA_964442665.1 uncultured Bacteroidales bacterium | reverse complement strand
CTTTCTCTATTTCTTCACAGTTTCTTGCTCCGGTGAATATATGCAACATTCATAATGATTGCTGCCTTGTGCACCGTTGAATGGAAAAAATACGAAAAAGAATATTCCTTCCGCATCTCTCTGTGCTACCAGGGTTCCATTTTTCTTAAGACCTAGGCTCACAGCTTCCTGTAAATAGCTCCAGACTATCACGTACTTTACCGGTATTTTTGTACGCTTTTTCAATTCCATTATCGAATTTTTGAACTCGTATTTTATTTCTGTGTCGCCAATGCATGATGTACCTTCGTATAGTTGAATGGATAAATGGTCCTTATCATTAAGAGTGATCTTTATGTAGCTATTTATTGTTGTGCCGGTAGGATCGTCTTCACCGGTTACAATAACCCAAAGGCTTTGCCCTCCTTCTGACCAGCCATTTGGGCGATTATGATACATACCTTCAAAGTGAGCATCCGATTGTGCAGTATACTGATTTAAGAACAAGGATGGATGATGAACCCCACAACCTATAAAGAATATATGAAGTATAAAAATAGCAATGAAGTTAATTCCGTTTTTCATTTTTTACAAGTGCTTAGATAGGAGGATATACAATTACAGATATCATATAAATTCATAAAATTAAAATAATTATTACATGCTTTATAACCTACATTCCGCAGGTTGCAAAGAGAGTTTTTTGATTTATTTTTATAGATCAAAAAATACGATACCGTTAGTTTTTAAGCAAAGAGTTCTATTGGCACCTTCATCAACTTAAGGATTTGTTTTTGCAGTTTCGATAATGTTGGTGGAAAATATTCAATAGTATTTCCCATATCATCATATAAATCATATTTTTCAATATTTGAGAAGGTTCGTATAATTGATTGAGTTGTGGGATATTTGCATTCGCGTTTTTCCGGATACACCGGAAGCGAAGCTACATGATGTTTTTCCATTCCTCTGCGCAAATCTCTTTCCATAAGCGTAGCGACAGCAAGAGCAATAACCGTAATATCCAGAAGCGCTAAAACTCGTTTTGGCTTTTTTAGATAAACCGGGAACATTTTCAGCCATGATTTTAGCTGCTCATGCCTTTTTTCCAGAAAAGCCTGATACTTATACGTAGTCAAAATGTCCCTGGCGGATTTGTCTTGGTTATTGGTTAAAAGAGGGAAAACACCATCTGTCTTACTCAGACGTTTAACTTCATCATCGTTTATTTCAAATGTAATCCGATATTCTTTCCATCTACGAAAAGAGGCGGGAGTATCCTTTCGAGGGCGTCCTTTTGTTTTATAGATTTTTTTTACCATGGTACGTTGACTTATTGAAGAATGGATAAGTTGCTGTGTATCATATTTATCGAAAACATCCATAACCGCTTCCTTAATATCCTTGCGACGTTTCAGATTATAACGATTAATTCTCGAATTGAGCGTATGCAGTTCATCGATAGTCCGTTGTATTCTGTTTTCGCGAGTCTGACAATCAATATCGGCTTTTTGAGTGCTTTTTATCCAAATAATGCGACGATGTTTCGTCAGTGTCATTTCAGCTTTTGTCGTATAGTATTTATCAAATACCGAATCAGGATGTCGGTTGTTTGGCCGCTTCAGAATTAATCGCCAGTGTACATCGTTATCGCTCACCTTTTCATGAAAAATCGTGTAATTAGTGCCTGCACGAAATAAGGTTAAGTAATTGAAAAATATATTTATTACAAAGGGTTTTATTCAACTGAAAACCGTGA
>CAYUAV010000838.1:0-1740 GCA_964442665.1 uncultured Bacteroidales bacterium | reverse complement strand
ATCGCTGGTATCATGCGTAAAATTTTTAAAAGTGCCGGTGGATATGTCAAAAATATCTACCGCGGTTGTCGTCGAAATCCAAATTTTTCCAAAACTATCTTCAAGAATTGTATTGATCCACTCGTTAGAGATACCGCTGTCATCATGGGTGCTCCTGTTAAAACTTTTAAATGTTTTGGTCTTATAGTCAAATTGATTGATGCCACCGCCCATAGTGCCAATCCATAAATTTCCCTGAACATCTTCAAAAACATTTGTTATACCCAGGCTGTTTAATCCAAAAGGATTGTGCTTTTCGTACTTGTATGCATAGTAATTATTATTCCGCTTGTCATAAAGGTATAATCCATCGGTAGTTGAAATATAAATGTAATCTTCACGGCCTTTATAGATATCATATATATAATAAGTTTTCTCAAAATCGTATTTGAGAGCTTTCAGTATCATTTCAGCTTTTAAGATATAAAAGATCCTGCCCTTGATTGTACCGATCCACAGGGTATCTCCTTCCTCGAATAATGTATTAACTTCATTAATCGGTATTGATGATCCGTTGATATTACAGGAATCGTAATGCATTACCTGATCCGACTCCTTATCATAACAATATACTCCAAACAATCCGGCCAACCAGAACCTGTCTTCGGAATCAATTAAAAAGTCCTTAATACTTCGAAAATCATGAGGATCTTTAATGAATTTCATATGAAACGGATCGTACTTATACAAGAATCCCAGTTCTGATACGGCATAAAGCTGATTGTCGGAGTTTTCCTCGATGCCTGTTACACGATTGGCAGTATTCATGTTCAGCCGTTCGGAGTCGAGAAGAAAGTTGGTAAAGTTTTCAAGATCTGAGTTATAAAGGCATATACCCATTTGCGTACCAATCCAGATTTTATCCCTTCGATCGAGGTACACATCAAAAACCATATTATCGGCTAATGATGAAGAATCGTCAAGATCTTTCTTAAAAATTTTAAAATTATTTCCGTCAAACCGATTGATTCCTTCCATAGTACCAATCCAAATGTATCCCATATGATCCTGAGTAATGCAATTGATAATATTGTTTGAAAGCCCTGTATGTGTTGTAATATGCTTGAAGCGGAGTTCAGGTTGCTGGCCGGTTATAAAACCACTTATTCCTATGAAAAGCGATATGAATATACATTTGAAATACAAGCATG
This sequence comes from uncultured Bacteroidales bacterium, assembly GCA_964442665.1. Taxonomy (GTDB): domain Bacteria; phylum Bacteroidota; class Bacteroidia; order Bacteroidales; family UBA10428; genus UBA10428. The sequence goes on along the minus strand of CAYUAV010000838.1, from coordinate 550 downwards.
AATTTGATAACATTGAATTATGAAGAGAGGAAGCTTTTAAGGCATATCCTTTCTTGTCTCTGCTATTAATTTCGCGCATAATCGGCATCTTCCTTAAAACTGAAAGACTTTTGCGACAGTGTATCAAGTACTTTGTTTCTATTAAGTTACACCTTTTTTTCGATAAAATTGTCCTCTTTTCAGACTTATATCTATACATATTATGTTTTGTTGTTCAGTATTACTATAATAATAGTTATATAAAATCTGAGAACGATTTTTAAAACAACATTAACTTTGCATATCTAAGCGGAAGACAAGAGACTTCGTCAGTCATTCAGAATTAATTGTAAGCGAACCATGTATAGTGATGATACCATATGCGCTCCCTCCACTCCTGCAGGTACAGGAGCAATAGCTATGATCCGCATCAGCGGAAGGGAAGCCCTGACGATCTGTGATAAGTCGTTAACGCTGACCGGAAGAAAAAAGAAAATTACAGAATTATCCCGAAATACAGTTCATTTTGCCAGAATATTCGCTGATGACGAACCCCTTGATGAAATACTTG
>CAYUAV010000837.1:0-1740 GCA_964442665.1 uncultured Bacteroidales bacterium | reverse complement strand
ATAGTTATTCAAAGCCTGTTTGGCTATTGATAGTAAAAAAAGAATATATTAATTACTTGAAAATTAGATATTTAATGAAAGAAAATAAAAAAAGCATATCAAATTTGTCACGTTTTATCTGTTCCGGGTACTATAAGGAAAGAACCGATAAAAATTAACTCATTTAAAAACTTATGTTATGAAAACTAAATTTACCCTTCAACTTGTAAGTCTGCTTTTTATGATGATTGTGGTATCCGCTTTAAATGCCCAGGTAGTTAACACAAAATCCAAAGCTTACAAAAAGGCCGTAAAACAACGAACCAAAGACTATAAAAAACAAGGTTATAAACCCATGGGGTCGGGGACTATCGATTTATATGTACTGCGGGGTGTCAATAAAGAATTCGAGACAGATGAAGAGGGACAGACAAAATACAATGTGGTTACCACAAAAGAAATCGGACCCACTTTCGAAACTGCCTCGACAGCATGCCGTGCATCAGCACGTGCTTCTTTGGCTGCTAATATTGAAACCCGTGTTGCCGAACTGATTAAAAGGAGCGTAGCCAACGACGCCATTTCCGAAACCAGTGCCGACGGGATCAGTAAAGTATTACTGGCAGGTAAGCAGTTGATTGCCCAGCGGATATCCCTGGAGGATATCTATGTATTTTACAGGCCGGTTAAAGACAGCCGCACCGGAGAAGATATTGTGGAGGTCGTATACTCAGCCTGTTTCAGTAATAAACTCGCCATGCAGAAAGCACAGGAATATATTCAAGAACAGTTAAAGGACGAATCTGAAGAATTGCATAAGGAACTGGATAAATTATTTGACCTTAATTAAAACGTAAATGACAAAGTTGTTCATTTATATTATCGTATTTTGTTTGTGTAGTCTGAGGTGCGGCTTAATAAAAGCGCAGGAGATAATTGTGGAAGGGGAAGGAATGGTATTAGAAAATGATCCATTCAAAACAAAACCGGTATACGAACTGGAGGCATATCGTCTCGCAATAAATAACGCAATTGAAAAATCATTTGGTTCAAGCGTTCTTTCCAATTATGAAAGACTGGTTGCAACTCAAATGAAAGGACAAAGCGTTGCCCTTCACAGTGATATAAGGAACAATTATACCAATACATTTCCGAATGGCGAGTGGGTAAAAACTCTGAGTAAAGAGTGTAAAGAAATCAAAGATGAAAATGGAAATTACTGGATGTCATGTTCAGTTAAGGGACATGCTTCAAAGATAGAAACCGCCGAAGTACAATTCATTGCCAAAACACTTGATGGAACAGATCTAAAAAAGAATGAAACGATAGACTTTGTGAATGGGGAAAGCGGATACCTGTATTTCAAAAGCGCCCGTCCGGGATACCTGATTATCTTTTTTGATGATATGAAAAACGTTCAGCGGTGTATGCCTTATAATGCAATGAATGAATCCGAACTGAAAGTTGAGGCTAACAGAGAATACATTTTTTTCTCAAAGCAATATACAGATTATATTCCGGATGAAAAAGTTGTGAATGAAGTTGAATTCTATACAAAACTCCCGCTTGAATATAATCAGTTTTATATTCTGTTTTCGCCTGAGCCGTTTTCAGCTTATTTTTTAGATGCATCTGAAGAACTTGGGGATGGTTACAGATCGTTCAGGTCAATGGAAAAAGATAGTTTTCATCGCTGGTTGCAAGAAAACAGGGTAAGAAATAAGGATATCCAGGTACAGGTTATCGGGATTTCTGTGAAAA
>CAYUAV010000836.1:0-1748 GCA_964442665.1 uncultured Bacteroidales bacterium | reverse complement strand
ATGGCTGACATGGTCATTAAAAATCATCCTGAATTAGTTCATTATGACCGAAAACCCGGTAAAGAAAAACTTCAATACGATGTTTCCATGCTGGGTATGGCTATTGATAAACTCGGGTCAATAGACGAAAAATACTCATTATATCTGCAAAATTACATTGATTTTTTTGTCGATTCAACAAGGAACATTAATAAGTATGATCTCAATGAATATAATATTGATCATATCAACTTTGCCAGGAATTTAATTACTCTGTACAAACGTACCGGCGAAGAAAAGTATCTTACCGCACTTCAATTATTTGTCCGGCAAATTGAAACCCAGCCAAAAACTCACTCAGGCGGATTTTGGCATAAAAAGATATATCCCTGGCAGATGTGGCTCGATGGTGCCTACATGGCACTTCCCTTTGTGGCACAATATGCAAAAGAATTTAATCGCCCTGAATGGTTCGATCTGGCTGCATTCCAATTAATGCATCTCTACAACAATACCCTTGATAGTACTACAGGATTACTTTATCATGCGTGGGATGAGAGCAAAATCGAACGCTGGAGCGATTCTGAAACAGGACACTCCAAGATATTCTGGGGAAGAGGAATGGGTTGGTATATCATGGCCCTTGTCGATGTGTTGGATTTTCTTCCTGAAAATCATCCAAAGCATGAAGAAATTGTCGGTATTCTGAAGAATGTATCGGATGCCCTGATTAAAGTTCGCGATCAGGAAACCGGTGTGTGGTATCAGGTGCTTAATAAAGCAGGCGAAAAAGGAAATTATCCTGAAGCTTCCTGCACTGCCATGTTTATCTATGCTTTTGCCAAAGGTGCGAATCAGGGTTATCTTCCTCAATCATATCTGAAAACAGCCAATGAGGCATTCGATAGTATGCTAAATGAATTCATGGTCGAGGCACCCGATGGAAATCTCAGCATAACGAATATCTGCGGAAGTTGCGGTTTGGGAGGAACTCCATACCGCGACGGAACCTATGAATATTATATTACTGAAGAACAGGTTAATAACGATCCTAAAGGAGTCGGAGCATTTATACTTGCGGCTATTGAACTCGAGCGATAATAAGAACCAAATACTAACTTAAATTTTCTGCTATGAAAAAAATTTACCTTATGTTTCTGTTTATTTTCAGCCTGGCATTATCAAATTTTGCCCAGGGCTGGACTGTTTATGACTGTGATTCATTGCCCGATGCTGATCCGTTTAATATGGAGGAAAGTAATGTCGATGGCACAAACCAGCATACCAATGTGATCGTTCCAGACATGGATAATCCTGGAAATAATTTACTGCGATTAATTTCACCGGAAGGGGATCCGGGTAAGTTTATGTGGAAATATAACTTGCCTAACGATGTAAATGATCCGATAACTCTTGTCGCCAGGGTCAGAGGAGTATCCGATACGCTCGACAGAACCATGGAATTTGACATCCAGAATGCAGGGTATAGGGAGCGATTATATATAAAGAATGATAACACCTATGAATTAAAGAATGCAAAAGTAAAAGAGGATCTTCCTGGAAGTGCCTTGGCCTGGCACATTTATAGATTGACAAAGCAAGGCGATCAATTTAGTTTCTATCTTGATGAAAATCCTGTAGCTATTGCCAGTGTGACAACTACTGAAACCACGAGCAGTAATTATTTTCGTTTTGGCGACGGGAATGGAAGTTCAACATTAGGAGGATTTGTCGACTGGATCATTTGGGACACAACAGGAACATATGCT
>CAYUAV010000835.1:265-1752 GCA_964442665.1 uncultured Bacteroidales bacterium | reverse complement strand
TCCCTCATTTGCTCTGCCGGCACCCACACATTCGTTGAACATAGTATTCAGCGGACCTTTTTCCCTGTTGAAATCAATGGTAATTATTCTTTCGGCTATTTCAGGTTGTGAATCTGTTTTGCCCTGTGCAAAAACAATAGCGGGTATTAAAAAATAAAAAATAAATGAAAATGTACGCTTCATAAAATATAGTTATTAAGATACTTTTAAATAAATATGCTTTAAATCTATATTCATTAGATTTCCTTTATCTTGAAAATAATCTCTAAAACCTTTGGAATTCCATCATAATTGATTCGACCCTTAATTTTGATTCTTTATCAGACAAAATTCAAAATAATCAAATTTCAAATCAGAAGTCCGGACTTTGATTTCTATTAATACAAGAACATTTTAATGTGTCGGTGTATTACTGGCTGCACTTTCCCAATATTCACTTTGATGCAGCGTTCCGTTGGATAGAGTTACTTGTGTTTCAGGTATTTTGCAAAAACCTTCAAAGCCAACATTTGAAGGAAAAGAAACCGGAAACTCATCAAGTTGAAAGCTATTTGCATCTATTGCTGTCTTTGCCACATCCAGACCCTGTCTTAATAAATCGAAATAACGCAATCCTTCCAGGGCAAATTCTAGTCGTCTTTCTTCCATAACATCCTGAATTGTCAATGGCGTTATTTCATGGGCATTATCCTGAAATGCCCTGTTTCTAACCATATTGAAGTATTCGATATCTTCTCCGTCGCCTAAATGTAATTCTGCTGCCATCAATAGGATATCCGCGTAACGAAGGACGGTAAGATCCTGAAAATTATCAATCATAAAATTACCTCCGTAACCTTCGGCTACAGTCTGATTTTCGGAATAAGCCCTTGCACAATACTTATTCCAACCAAACCCGGTATATTCTCTCTGATCAGAAACATCGTATACGCCAGGTCCAAGGAATTCCTCCCAATTAACAATGGTAGCATCTCTTCGTGTATCGGCAGTATCGTATGCATAATAGATGCTGGGGTTTACAGGGAAAATACCCCAACCTTTGGCAAATGGCACATAAGTTTGATTTCTCGGCCCTACCATTACCTGCCAGCGGTTTCCATCATGAATATTAAAATCGCCGTGCCCGAGATAGGAATATTTAATAGCAAAGATTGTCTCAATATTGTCCTTATTATAATCGTTAGTTGCAGTATCTAGTTCCCATAGATCGGAGTAATCTGGCAATAATTCAAAACCGCCGTTTGTTATAATATCATCCAGATAATCTGTAACCTGCGATTTGGTAACTATTCCTGCTATATCCGATTTATTATAATAACCCGTGTAAAAAAGCCATACTCTTGCCAGCATTCCTTCTGCAGCCCATTTTGTAGCCCTTCCGGAATTTGCACTAGGACCGGCTTGAGTAGCAGGAAGATTTTCGACAGCATACACTAAATCCTCAGCAATGTATTTGTAAACGTCCTCAGGATCTGCCTGGGATAAAT
>CAYUAV010000835.1:0-255 GCA_964442665.1 uncultured Bacteroidales bacterium | reverse complement strand
CTTCATCCGGGGTCAGTACACTTGTTACCAGAGGAATATGACCATATATTTTAATTAAGGTAAAATAGAAATAAGCCCTTAAAAACCTGGCTTCACCGGTATAACGTGCTGCTAATCCACTTTCTCCTGAAGCCCATTCTACATTTCCAATATTTTCAGTGACAAGGTTAGCCCTGTAAATTCCTAGGTATCCATTTTGCCAGTTCGGTTCTGTTAAATCAGGCTCAATACAATAGAACTGATCAAGCTCATTCT
>CAYUAV010000834.1:0-1753 GCA_964442665.1 uncultured Bacteroidales bacterium | reverse complement strand
ATATCTGCCGCTGCATTATCAGCATAAAAAGGAGAGGCAAACACATCAGGTGAAAAAGACATAAAGGTAATATTATCCCTCCAAGACCCGGATGAGGATTGTTCATAAGCAATAGTCTTGTCTACCACATTAGCAAGTTCTGTCTCATTCCCTACAGATATCCTCCCGTACATAAGATCCATAGATAGATCATAATCACCGTCTGTGCAGGCATAATAATAATCTCCTGCTGCAGCGTTACCAGTATAATAACCATTTGCCGGTACCATTTCTGTTGAGTTGTCGTCCATATACGCATCACCCACAAGTACAAAATAACCTAATCTGCCATCGTAGGTGTGGTTGGCTTTGCCGTAGTCATAGACATCGGCGATGAAATCACGAATGCTTTGATAATGAGTCGGTCTTGAATAGAATTCATAAATGCAATCATAGTTAGGCGGAGGGCCATTCATATCATTTACATGAACAATCGCTACATCAAAACCATTATAATCTTTTCTATGATTCGCAAGTTGGGTCAGATAGTTGTTGTAAAAAAGACTTGAATGAGTGATAATCAAATAATCTACCGGTATGGCACTTGGACCGGTCAGTAAATCCAGATTGGTAACCCGGGTAACACTGCCGGCAGTAACCATAGCTGTTTTACCCAGACCTTTTTCCTCTAAAACACCAGGTTCTATTTTAGAAGCACTCATACCTGTTAATTCATAATTTAGTGCTGCATGGTACATCATGTTTCGAAATATGCCTAATTCTTTATTTACTGGTGAAGAAGGATTGATAAAACTAAGGCTTACCTGAAAATTCGGGATAACCTTTATTTTTTTCTGAACCGGATTATACCGCACCGGATAAAGAGCAATCCGTACTACCTTTTGTTCACGTACATATCCGGTTTCAATGATCTCCCCGGAAATCTGGGGATAAAATCTATTCGTATTATACGCCGACTCATTTTTTTCAAATACTTCTTCCATACTATAGGTTCCATCCGGCCATTTTCTTCTTTCATATCTGGGGGCAGGACAGACATTTTATCCGGAAAATTGTAACTCACCTGAAGGCATTACTGTGATAATCACATCATCGCAATCAGGAACAGCAATAAGTTGGGTGACAAAGGGTACTTCCGGCAACCCTTCTTTTCCGGTTCTTTCACCATCAGGAATCGATATTCGCTGATACGTTTGATTTTGATATTTTATTTCTCTACTTCTCATACCGTTTATTTGAACTGTAAAAGAGACGCTGTTTTCCCCTGACTGAAGTAGATTCGCTTCAGGAGGAGCTTTAGTCTGTGCTCCGAAATCAACCCATACTGATTGCGCTCTGATCTGTATTGTCACAATCAGGGTAAAAATCAACACTAAAAAATTTAACCATTTCATCCTTTTCTCCTTTCTTTATCAAATAATTTGATTTTATGAAAAGAATTAATATATTAAAAAATCCTGTACTCCGGATGAATTCAGATCCCTTTCCAACGGAAAGGTGTACATCTGAACATTGGAGTTTCAGGCCACTGTGCTCGCCGGAATCCAAGAACCTGGCCGTTCTTCCGGCGGGCTTTCTTTTGCCGTTTAAGGTGGAACGCCGCTGTTGTAAATCATTCAAAAAACCTATTTTATTAACATAAACTTCCTGGTTTCACAAAACTCTCCTGCCTGCAGCTGATACAGATATAATCCACTGGGGTAATTCTCTCCTGTCCAGTGAATTGTATACTTTCCTGCTGATTGATATTCTT
>CAYUAV010000833.1:0-1757 GCA_964442665.1 uncultured Bacteroidales bacterium | reverse complement strand
TTTCCAGGGGGTACCCCCTGGTCTGTTAGTGTTGCACTTCATCATTGAACTGGGGGAAAAATATATTATGCAGTAAAAAATAAACAATGGAGCGCTTCTTATGTCTGAAAAAAGATTTAAAAACTATTTACGAAAATGCAATAGTGATTCAATACCCATAGCAATAGCGGCTCAGTTCAACTGATTCTTTCCGAAATTAAACCCACAGCAATAGTGAGATAAAAAATTACAGTTAGATTTGAAGTGCCTGAAATGGAGTTTTGCTTTGTAACTTCGGAAAGAATCCTATTAGTTATAAGAAGTCGCTGTCTATTCACTAACGATGGATTACCGAAAGTTCATCTATTACTGCTTTTTCAACAAAGCTATTAATTGATATTTTCATTTTTTTTGCAGTAATCGCTATTTCCTTATGTAATTCTGGTGATATACGAAGATTAAACTTTCCAGAATATTGTCGCTCAGGGTTTACTTCTTCTTCATTGCACCACTTAATATAATCTTCAATTGAATCTTTGAAAGCTTTCTCTAATTCTGAAACAGATTTTCCTTGGAAAGTAATGACATCTCTAGTATTTATTACTTCTCCATGGAAAATATGTGAATTAAAATCGAACTGAACTTCACCTATGTAACCTTTATATTCCATCATGGCTTTACTCCTGCATTTGTTAAAAATCGTCGAACAGATTCAACCATACCTTTATTTGTTTCAGGTTTTGGGTGTGGTCGATGAAAAATAGCACGAATATCATTTAATTTTACTCTAATTCGTGATCCAGCGCCTTCAGTTATCTCACAGCCTAAAGCATTAAAAAGAGATTCAATATCTTTCCACTTTATTTGTGCTGATGTTGGTATTTTGTAAATCTCTACTAATGTCTTTTGCTGTTTTCTGTTCACTATTATATAGTACCATATATTAGTACTTATTTCAAGAGGTATTTATTATTTTTTTTATTTAGTAAACAGCGATTTCTTATAACCCCTAAACCTCGCAGTCAGAAAATAGAAGGCTTGGAAGCATAATTATCTATTGAAAGCATAAGAGAACCGGCTCTATAATGTTTTTGCTTATAAAACACAAAGGAGGTCCCCTTATGCTGCAGACGATTATACTTGATTTTATAACTTACTGCAAGTCCTGCAACTACTCAAAAAGTTCTCTCAATACCTTTTCTTCCACTCTTACAAAGCTTGATACCTACCTTGCATCCGAGGGTGTACGCCATATCGCAGGCATCACCTACACCCGCCTGTCAGAGTTCATCATGGGCAACAACACATCCCCACACGTTATCAAATCCCGGGTGTATACCTTACACAAGGCATTCCACTATATGAAAACAAAAGGCTATATCACTAAAAATATCGCCATGAACATCCCGTACCCGAAAATCGGGAAAAAAGAGCCTGTTTTCCTTTCGACAAAAGATCTTATGAAAATCATCGAGCACTTCCTGCACTCAGCAGGTTCCACCGGCGGCCTTCGTAACCTCATCATCATCCTTTTATTCGCCTTTTTGGGATTACGTGTGGCCGGTATCACGGCACTCGACATACAGGATATCGATTTAAATGAGAGCATCGTCGTCGTGAAGGAGAAGGGAGGAAAATCAAGGCGGCTTCCCCTCCCGCAGATACTCTGCTCTTTCCTCTTTCCCTATCTGAAAACACTCGATATCGAAGCGGGCCCTCTTTTCCTTTCGTCGAGAAACAAAAGAATCTCCAATCGGATGATTCAGCATCTGTTACAA
>CAYUAV010000832.1:0-1766 GCA_964442665.1 uncultured Bacteroidales bacterium | reverse complement strand
AGCGAACAAATCTTAGGCAGGGCATTAAAAGGATATAGGAACAGAATTGCTATTGCTACAAAATTTGGTTCTTTTTTCAATAAAGAAACAAAAACTGCTGGTTTCTCCGAACCGAAGATCTCACCCGGTTATATTAAGAGGGCTTGCGAAGCGTCATTGAAGCGTCTCGGTACAGATTATATCGATCTTTACCAGTTGCACGCGTGGTCGATCGATAAAGATAAAATTGACTCGGTGATTGATACACTCGAATCTCTCGTTAAGAGAGGATTAATAAGAGCTTATGGCTGGAGTACTGATTGGATGGAAGGCGCCCGGATTTTCGTCAGGGACTCAAATTGTGCAGCGATCCAGCATCAAATGAATGTATTCATAGAAGCGAAGGAAGTCCTTGAGTTATGTGAGAACAATAATCTTGCAAGTATTGTCCGGTCTCCATTAGCAATGGGGCTTCTTTCCGGTAAGTATAATAGTAGTACAAAACTTCCTGAAAATGATATTCGCAGGAAAGAACCAGAATGGTTATTGTACTTTAAACAGGGTACTCCCGACGAAGAGTTTTTAAAGAAACTCGATTCTATTCGTGAAATACTGACAAGTAACGGTAGAACACTTGTCCAGGGCGCTCTTGCCTGGATCTGGGGGAGGAGCAGCTGCACAATTCCAATTCCGGGATTTAAAACTGTAAAACAGGTAGAAGAAAATGCTAAAGCAATGGAATTTGGGCCGCTTACAGCAGAGCAGATGAATGAAATTGATAATTTGATCGAACAGATATCGATTGAATAAAAACTGACCTGTCTTTGATTAAAAATCGAATTTGCTGTAATAGAAAGTCGAATTTTAATTTAACAGGTTTTATTGAGGCACTATTATTAAAGAAAGGAGAAATATTATGGCTGATGAATTCCAGAGTCTTTTTCCGTGGATTGCCGATTGGCTTAAACGCCCGATTTCTGATTTTTTTGAAACGGATTCCAGGGAATACAATATAATCAAACATTTCTCCGAAGGATGGGGAAAAAGGGATACAGTTGAATTCTTAAACGAACTTACGGAAAAGTATGATGATGCGGCCGGACAGACAGTTCAGAGATTTGCAAAAATGAATACTGTTAAGGATTGGACAGAAATCGGTAAAAAGGAAGCACATAAGGGAACTGAAATTGAAGACCTCATACGCGTGCTATGGAAACCACTGATGAAAACTGAGGGATTTGAAATAACTATGAATCGTGAAAACGATACGGTCAGATTTTACACCACAAAATGCCCTATTCATGAACTTGCAAAGAAGACAGGTATGAATAAATGGCTCTTCCATATAGCCTGTTCGACTGATATTCATGGACCGGGGGCTTTCAGCAAAAAAATAGGATTTAAACGGACAAAAACATTGATGCAGGGTAAGGATTGCTGCAACCATCGGTATTATTATAAGATTACGCAGGGGAAATAAGAGATTGACATTATTGACATCGAATAAATATAGTGCTAATTTATTAGCCTGCACTTTCTATTAATAAAAAATAATGACTGGTGGATTATTTGAGGCAGATAACTATTTTTGAATGCACGGAATGTAAGAGAAGGAATTACAGTTCCGAGAAAAATAAAAAGAATACACCTGACAGAATGGAACTCAAGAAGTATTGTAAATGGTGTAAAAAGCATACTATTCATAAGGAGACCAAATAGGGCTGTAGCTCCAATGGTAGAGCACCGGTCTCCAAAACCGGGTGTTGGGGGTTCGAGTCCCTCCAGCC
>CAYUAV010000831.1:0-1767 GCA_964442665.1 uncultured Bacteroidales bacterium | reverse complement strand
GAAGAGGCCCGTTACTTCATCGATCAGACTTTTCATATCCTTGAATCGAATATCAAGTACTGGAGGCTTTATTTTTCGGTAATGCTTCAACCCAAAGTTATGGCACTCATCATGGATCAGTTCACCAATATGATGCAACCGCTAATGCATATAATGCTTGACTTCTTTAAAGCAAGGGGCTCTGAGAATCCTGAAGTGGATGCAAGAATAGCAATGGCTGTTCTGGACGGAATTGGTTTCCACTATCTGCTCGATCCACATAATTTTCCTCTGAAAGAAACAAAGGAACGCTTATATAAAATGATTTAAACACAGAAGCCATGAATTGTAAAAGTTATTTAACAGGCATAGTTTTGATTACAGGCTTCCTGATCATGGAAAGTTTGCAAGCGCAAGATGCCACAGAAATTGTAAAACGCGCTGATGATAAGATGCGCGGGGAAAAATCTGCTATTACGGAAATGAGTATGCAGATCATTCGTCCTACCTGGGAACGGACTATTGAATTTAAAAGCTGGGACAAAGGGACCGAGAATTCAATGGTCTTAATAACGGCTCCGGCAAAAGAAAAAGGTCAGACATTTTTGAAGCTCGATCGCGAGATGTGGAGCTGGAACCCGACTATAAGCCGTACGATAAAATTACCACCTTCCATGCTATCGCAGGGTTGGATGGGTTCCGATTTTACCAATGACGATCTGCTGAATCAGCGGTCTATCGTAAATGACTATACGCATGAGATTGTTGGAAGCGAAAAACTTGAAGATCGGGATTGTTATAAAATTAAGTTATTACCGAAACAGGATGCTCCTGTGGTATGGGGTAAAATATTTCTCTGGATCACAAAAACCGATGATATTATGCTTAAATCGGAATACTATGATGAAGATGAATACCTGGTAAAAACAGAGCTGGCAAAAGATATTAAAAATATGAGTGGGCGTTTGATACCTACACAGTTTGAACTCATTCCGGCCGATGAAGAAAATCAGAAGACAGTAGTAACGATTAACAGTATTGAGTTTAATGTTCCTATAGAGGATAGTTTTTTTTCGATCCAGAATATGAAGAGGTTACATTAATTACTACGATATTCTGACATAACTGAGAATATAAAACATATTAAATAAGTAATTATGAATCATCTGAAAATAGCCTGGCGGAATTTATGGCGGAACAAACGGAGAACGGCAATTACAACGGCTTCAATATTATTTGCGGTATTTTTTGCGCTGTTCATGCGATCGTTTCAGTTAGGATTTTACGATCATATGATCAAAAATGCCATTGAGTCCTTCTCCGGATTTCTGCAGGTCCAGAACATCGATTATCAGGACGATCCGTCACTCAATAACACATTTGTCGGCTCCGATTCACTAATAAATTCTATACGAAATGTCAATGGTGTAAAAGCTGTTGTACCGCGTGTTGAAACTTTTGCACTGGCATCATCGGGGAACCAGACAAAAGGAGCACTTGTAATTGGTATCGATCCTGAACAGGAAAAAGGATTATCGAATCCGGCGAATTACATAGTACGTTACCGGATAACAAAAAAGATCATAACAGCTTTGCAGGAAAACAAGGAATTGCCTGTAACAATAAAGGATAAACTTGACCTGATTGCCAATAATTCTTATACCAATCTGGGAACCATTGCCATGGATATGGATATTGATGAGAAGGAAAATCAGAAGTATCTCAATATTATCGGTAAGGAAAGTATGATTCCGGGAAATTATTTAACTCAGGAGGATGATGGAGTAT
>CAYUAV010000830.1:0-1768 GCA_964442665.1 uncultured Bacteroidales bacterium | reverse complement strand
ACCATAAGGGTAAGTACTTGACCGGGAGTCACACTCAATGTCCCGGTAGTATATCCTCCGCCTCCAGCAGCATACCCGTACGACCAGCCGCCGGCATTCCCCCCACCTCCGCCGCCTCCCCAAAGTTTTACGATGATCGAGGTCACACCGGGAGGAACGGTATAGGTAATATCAGAACCGGTGTAGTCATAGACCGTACCACCGCAACCTTTAGCTGTCGTTTCTTCCATCTTCCACCAACCCACAAGCCCATTGTTGAGAGAAGACAGATCATGGACTCCCAGGACAGCTGCTCCTCCTGTATAGTCTGTTTTTATTTGATTAACTGATCTTGCATAGGGGTAAATCTTTACGTCATCAATGGAGCCTTTTAAGTATTCATCACCGCCTACGAAGTTTGCCCCTATATAAATATCTCCGGATGTGCCAAGTCCATCATTTGTTGAACCAGATCCTTTTTCCTCACCATTAATATAGAACGTATAAGTAGTTGGTGTTGCAACCACTGCAACATGTGTCCAGGTATTTAAGGGTATTTCGGTATCCGAGTAGAACTTGTTAAACTGGGAATCCGATGTGTCCTCGTCAATATACATGAGATTTTTGCCATCTGTATCATCCATGCCAAAGGCCCATGCTTCTCTCTGCTCGGTGTTATATTTTTCAATAATTCCTGCCCAGGGAACATATGAGTCGAGTTTGATCCAGGCTGAGATGGTCATTGTTGTTAGCGATGAAGTAAAACTACCGGGTACCTTTATATAATCCCCATCACCATCCAGATAAAGGCATTTCCCCACCTTGCACTCATCAGTGTTTTTCCACGCAGCATTATTAACATTCCCGTGATTGGCATTAATCGTAGAGTCATGAATAACTCTGGATATGGTGTTATTGTTCTGAATAATGAGCCAGGAGGAAGAAACGTAGGTAGTATTAGATCCAGGATTTTTTATCCTGGTATCCATATTTGAAGCAGACGAAGGCATGCTGGTTATTATTGATGATGCGGATCTTTTACGTTCATAAGCGGACGTACTTGTTGTTGAAAGTTCAGAAGCGCTAATCTCTGAACCCCCGGAAACTCTCAAGATAGCGTTTCCAGTACCTGCGCTGGTCTTCATCGTCGCCTCAAAATACACTGCTGTATTGTTATAATTAGCCAGATAATAATTATTTGCCGGATTGTACTGGTTGTAGAATGCTTGATCTGTATAACCGGTAGCAGTCGTTGTTTTAACCGTATTGATCATTTGTTGAACAGTCTCCAGCGATTTAATTCCGTTAGCTGAATCGGATTGGTCATGTAGTATCTTGGCATTGGCTATAAAGACTGGAATGGTGTTTACTCCTGTTCGTAGGCGAACTACATATTGTTTATCATTGGTTAGGGTGATAGCGCTGGATCGAACAAGTGACCAAGTATTAGTAGTATTTTCAACCAAGGAGTTATTAACCTGTGTTCCATCTGTAAGGTTATAAAGATCAGCATATGCAACAGCACCCCCGTCTGTAGCAAGGTTGCTAACTTGAATAATCAACCAGGAGTCTGTAGCTGTGGTGGTGCCGGTATCGTTTTTAAGCTGAGTGTCCATATCCTGAGCAGTAGTATAAGTAGGGGAAGAAGGCATATTGGATGTGATATCGCTGCTTCTGAGACGAGTATAGCCGGCGTTACTAGTAGTAACCTCTGAGCCGGAAATTGCACTTCCACCAGTACGGTTGTACATTCGTGCGAAGGCATTACCGGATGAAGATTTGATGGTTG
>CAYUAV010000829.1:0-1771 GCA_964442665.1 uncultured Bacteroidales bacterium | reverse complement strand
ATAGGCCAGGATACCTATATCAGTTCCTATTACATAATTCCTGTCCTTGCACATTTTTAGCAGTGTTGCCATATCCTTTTCACGCAACACAAAAAAAGCATCGCCCTCATTCACGTGAAAAACGGACAAGTCATTTATCATACCTGATTCGATTTGATTTTCGCTGCAGAATTGCTTAAATGCCTGAATAGTCACAGGAGGGTGCTGAAGATGATCAGGAATTACCAGATGAAATGAATTATACTTTTTTATGCGATCAGAGATATCGAACATACAGGCATAAACCGATTCGTCGAAATTTTGCCAGACATAGGAATATTTTTCCTGATCAAAATCCTTCCAATGCCAAACCGGAATATCAAGCAGCAGTAATTTCGAAGGATCAATTTTCCGTAAAACCTCGCTTATTTCAAATTCGCGGATATCGAAATTCATGATCAGATACTTGTTATATCTACCAATACTTTCGAGTACTACCGATTCAAAAATGCGCTTATTATAATGGTGAAATACAAGATCAACGGAAAAATCCTTACTGACATTTTTTTCGATTTCCCGGTATACAAGATCTTTAAAAGGACTGTAATAATCGAGCAGAAGCAATACTCTGTTCATTTCACGATTTACAAAATATCCTTTAGTTGGTGTAGCATCAACGATCTGCCTTTTCTTGAGCTCCTTGTAAGCCTTAAATACCGTATCGCGCGAAATATTCAACTTCCGGCTCAGGGTATTTACAGACGGAAGAGAATCTCCTTCATTAAGATCGGTATAAATGACCCTGATTATTTCATTGATAAGTTGCTGGAGTTTTGTTTCCGGAGAACTATTATTCAATGAAATGCTGAAATTATTTTCAATAGCCATACTGTGCTGTTCTGTGCTGATACAAATAAACAAAAAATTCTAACAGGAAAAAAGAAATAGAGTTTCAAATCAACATTAGAAGATTTATTGAAGAGCCGGAAATTAACTTCAGAACGATCCCTGCAGCCTTACATGCCGTATTACATCACCTGATTTTATGAAGGCACCGTTGGCACAACCTGTAACATTACAAAAGGTGATCGCTTCGTTATGATTTAATTTTGGGGTAAGACCGATAATAACCATTTCGGCACCGGGTTTGCAATTGCAGTTGACCAGTTGTTCAAACCTGGCATTGCATTGCGGACAGGAAAGTTCGTCCTTAACTCCTTCATTAAGTTCTCCTGATAGAACAATTTTATCGAAATCACCTTCTATAGCCGAGATCACAAATTCTCTTTCCGATTCCGGTCGTTTAAATTTGATACGGAGACCCGTAAATCCATTGATGATAAGCTCAGAATCGACTATATTACATCCATTGGGACAATATGCTTTATCGATAGTATACCTTACTTTATCTTCGTTTTTTGCTGCGGTTATTTTGCTTCGATCAGTTATTGGTATTATCAGGCGCCCATCCTCAGAGTATATTTTCTTCATGGCATTCAGGTTTATGGATTTAATTATACTAATAATTACCATAACTATGAAATCAGAAATATTGATAACACAATTTTACGGGAAACACGTAGCGAGTTTTAAAGGAAATACGTAATTAAAATGATTTCTTCAATATTATGTTCTATCTATCACTCTTTAATTTATCTATTTCAGCGCAGGATTATACTAAACACTACATTTTAAATGACGCTGTAAGAATCAGTGTTGATGCTGAGCCTGATGCACTATTTAGAACCTGTTTAAATTTTTAATGCTAAAATCGAATGTTGGATAAATCCTG
>CAYUAV010000828.1:0-1772 GCA_964442665.1 uncultured Bacteroidales bacterium | reverse complement strand
AGAATTCTGGGAACTGCTGAAAGGATTAAAAGAAAAAGGGATCACTATATTGGTTTCAACTCCTTATATGGATGAAGCGGTTATGTGTGATCGGGTGGCATTAATTCAAAAAGGAAGTCTTTTGTCGATCGACACTCCCGAAACCATTACAAAAGAATATGGAAAGAATATTTATGCCGTTCGAGGTTCAGATATGTACAAATTATTGAAGGATCTAAGAAAATACCCATCAATGCAAACGGTTTTTCCTTTTGGCCAGGATTTGCACTATACAGACAAGAATAATTCGGCTGATCAGGAAGCTATTTTGCAATTTCTTAAAGAATCAGGGAATGACGCTGTTGAAATGGAGATGATGGAGCCTGGTATTGAAGATGTCTTTATGAAATTGATGGAAAAACGAGATAATCACTAATCGATATGAATTACAATTCCCCCGTCATTGAAGTAAAGAATATGTATAAGAAATTCGGGCAATTTACGGCAAATGAAAACCTGAATTTTTCGGTGCATCAGGGAGAAATTTTCGGTTTTCTGGGAGCAAATGGAGCTGGTAAAACCACGGCTATAAAAATTTTATGCGGACTTTCAAAGCCCACATCGGGTGAAATATCTGTTGCCGGGTACAATGTCTACACCCAAACCGAACTGATAAAGAAGAATATTGGCTACATGAGCCAGAAATTTTCTCTGTATAATGATCTTACTATTACTGAAAATATTCGCTTTTATGGGGGAATATACGGATTATCCCGTGCAAAGATCAAGGAGCGTACCCATGAATTATTGGAACAATTTGGTCTGACCGAACATGCCGATTCGTTTATATCTTCATTACCATTGGGTTGGCGTCAGAAATTAGCTTTTTCAGTAGCGGTCTTTCACCGACCGGCAATTGTTTTTCTCGATGAGCCTACCAGTGGTGTCGATCCGATTACACGCAGGCAGTTCTGGGAGCTTATTTACGATGCAGCATCAAGGGGAATCACCGTATTTGTATCCACACACTATATGGATGAAGCAGAGTATTGTAACAGGGTATCAATTATGCATGAAGGGCGCATCGTTGCCATGGATTCACCGCATAAATTAAAAGAAATGTATCATGCAGGCAGTATATACGATGTGTTTATAAAAATCGTAAGGTAGAACGAATGAAACGGTTTAAGGCATTTGTAATAAAAGAATTCAGGCATATGTTGCGCGACTATCGCACAGTACTTATCATTTTTGGAATTCCGGTAGTGCAACTCATGCTTTTCGGTCATGTTATCACCACCGAAATAAAAAATGCCCCGATCGGTATCCTCGATCCTTCCAGGGATGAGGTAACTACAGCCATTACCAATAAAATTCTGTCATCTGCTTATTTCAGACTTGATCGGAATATTCAATCAACAAAACAGATTGAACCTTATTTTAAAAAGGGTCGAATCAAACTGGTGCTGGTATTTGAAGATAAATTCGGAGAAAAATTACACAAAAACGGAAGTGCTTCAATTCAGATCATCACTGATGCCTCCGACCCTAATACTGCAACTCTTCTCGATAGTTATATCCGGAATATAGTAAACGACTATCTGACTAACCAGGCGGTAACCGGTGCTTTATTACCGCTCAAAGTTGAACAACGGATGTTCTATAATGAGCAGCTTCGATCAGCCAATATGTTCGTACCGGGTACTATTGTGCTGATTTTAATGTTGATTTCAGCGCTGATGACCTCCATTTCAATAACACGTGAGAAAGAACTGGGTACTATGGAAGTCCTG
>CAYUAV010000827.1:840-1773 GCA_964442665.1 uncultured Bacteroidales bacterium | reverse complement strand
GAGGTAATTCAGGGCGCCTATTATGCTCTTGCCTTTTCCATTCATCCATGTCGGGTCACCCTGTTTCCAATCACCGATGTGCGGCTCGTAGTGATGAATAAACAGCCCACCGCGAGCTTCTCCATCGCGAGTGAGTTCGCTGGTGTCAAAAGTTCCATCGAAATCAGCGTATCCAAGAAAATTCTCCGGACTGTCTGACCCGGTCTTGATGTAGTATTCACCGGTACCTGAAAAACGAAGATAGTGACTATCACTATGAAGCAAAAAACCCTTAGCGCGAAAATCGGGTGCCTGCTTATCTGTCGGACCGATAACAAATGAACCAGTCAGACCATCGAGCGAACCGGGCTCGCCGGTACCGTAGTTACTATCAACAGCTATTTCCCTGCCAATCCTGAAAGAGACTACATATGTCCATGTACCAGCTACATCAGGAGTAAAATGAACCCGCCACTTATTGCCTCTTGTGGCACCAGACTGAGCTGCATTACCATCTGCTGCGAAAAAACCTGGCACAGTATAACATTTGCTGCCATTGGCAAACAAAACATTCAATCGAAAATCGAGGAATGGATTAGGGTCGGCGTTCTCAGTCGTCGAAGGACCGTCAAAAGTAAGTGTCACTCTATGCCACTGATTTAACTCACCGCTTATAACAATTTTCCCACCAGCTGGTTGTACCTGACCTGCAACCGAACACAAAGACGGCAACAACAATAGTACAAATATGAGCATCATACATTTTGCCCTGCAAATGCCATCTAAGGATTTTTTATCTACCATTTTATGTACCCCTTTTTTAATAATGCCGTAATAATTCTTAGTTCAAATCTTGATACAACATACTTGTAACAAAAATATTTTGCCTTTGCAGGCTATGCTTAGAAATTATGATACAGTATAATTAATTAGGTTCAAAATAGGTATTATTTT
>CAYUAV010000827.1:0-830 GCA_964442665.1 uncultured Bacteroidales bacterium | reverse complement strand
TCACTTATAAACCCGTCGAGTAGGCGTGAAGCTCTCTCATTTAGGCATACTTAGTACTCCCTGTTTCACCTCTCTTCGATTAAGGATGGTCACAAAATTCAACCTTGTAAAAAAACTTCAACGTTTATTCACACAACCTAAAATAAGCCTTATTTTTGTTCGCAAATCCATACAACCCAACTACAACCAGAAATGCCATTATCTCCACGATTTTTTTAAATGGACATTTTGTAACTGTAGGTATATCAGATACTTAGTGAAGCCAAGAAAAATGCAATTGGTTTTCAATGAACTATAGTCAAATCTTACCATGGATGCCTAAAATACTTGTGGCTACAGGAATTTGGAGCAGCCGACAAGACTGCAATCCAGCAGGAGAAAGTCCCGTCGTGCCAGTTGCCTGATTCAGGCACGTAGTGATGCCACATCTCGGAATGGGTAACCATCCGGGCGATGCGTGGTGTAAACGGCCCGGCTGCCCTGAGATCATATATGCTCAGTGGGCCCGAGACCAAAACCGGATTTGGGAAATCCGACTGTCTGGGATCGCAGGGAGGCCTGCGGAAACGTGGACTATGGTGAAGGTTAAATGGGCACGTAAAGTTAAAACGCTGAAACAGCCAAGCCTTTGCCTAAGGTGGCGCGCTGCATTTCTATCCCGACTATTATTTGATATTACCCTCTTTACAGGTTGTTTATTTTCCCCTTGAATTGCTGCACTCGCATGTGATATAATCATCCCTGTCGTTGGAAATCCAATTTCCGGTTAATTATTAAATCATTAGAGCGATAGAAAGGTCAACAATGAAGAAAGTTTTATTTGTTTTCAA
>CAYUAV010000826.1:0-1773 GCA_964442665.1 uncultured Bacteroidales bacterium | reverse complement strand
AAAGATCCATGATATTGAAAGCGGCGCATATATTCGTTTGACGGATTATAAAGAAACAAGTAATAAATATGCTGAATACCGGGATATGAATAATCCGGGAGCGAATATTCAGTATAACCTGTACCTGAATCAGGGAGAAATAAAAAATACGATCAGCTTTGGAACGGATATGAAGTGGCAGAGTATGAACATATTCAGAGTTCAGAGTGCCAGTGATCCTCAGCGTAAGGAAAGTATTGATGAGACAAATCTTGAAACCGATAGTCTGCTGGCCAATGAGATTATCAGTCAGCAAAGTATGGGAGTATTTCTTTTATGTCGTTTTAATACCGGTCATTTTAATCTCCTGGCTAATGTTCGTTATGATGCTATCGATAATGAACTGATCAACAAGCTGGTTGGTCCTGATTCAGCAACAACTGCTAAAAACTTTTCAAAGACCTCCGTGAGGGTAGGGGCGAGCTATGATTTTTCAGATGCATTTATCGTTTATGCAAACTGGAGTCAGGGTTTTATGCCACCATCAATTGAAGAATTAGCTAGTAATCCGGAAGGGTATTCCGGTTTCAATACACATTTGATTCCTGCTACTGCCGATTGTTACGAATTAGGTGCCCGTGGCTTTCTGGCTGAAAGGTTACACTATGAAATTACCGGATTTTTGATGTATACAGCGAACGATTTTTTCCGTTTTAAACAATCCGGCAGAGGTAACCAGGAGGTATTTTACGGCAATGCGGGAAACAGCCGGCGTTATGGCCTTGAAACATTTATATCCTTAATCCTTTTAAAGAACCTGAGTTTTGAGGCATCTTATACATTTGCTGACTTCAGGTATGTCTCGGCCGAAATCGATCCCGTGTATACCGACACTACTTATGTCCTGACTTTACCTCCGGCTGCCGGACAATGGCTGCCTAATTCTCCCAGGCACCAGCTATATGCTGAAATGGTATATGAACCTTTTAAACATGTTAAAGTCAGCCTGGGAACTGAATACCAGTCGAAATGGGCCATTTATACCGACGCAGTGGCATATAAGGGTGAGCTTGATCCGTTAATATACCGGAACTGGCAGAAAGGATTTAATTTGTATCATGTCCGGATTGCATATCATTGGACGGTCGGCAAATTGACAGGAGAGTTTAGTTTGTTCGTTCGAAACATAACAGGTGAAACCTATATGGCATTCACCGAGCCAGATCCTGATGGTAATTCATACCAACCCGGGCCCGGCAGGGAATTTTTCGGTGCTTTAAAGATACGATTCTGAAATGGTAATGATTAGAATTAGGCTTACTGAGGAGAAAATAAAATGTCGGATATTAGGAAAAAATCTATCGGAAACATCAACGGTTAATGACTCAAATCCATTTAAAATTTAACTTTCAAGTGATCTAAACAGGATTATATTA
The DNA here is from genome assembly GCA_964442665.1 of uncultured Bacteroidales bacterium. GTDB lineage: Bacteria > Bacteroidota > Bacteroidia > Bacteroidales > UBA10428 > UBA10428. The sequence continues at coordinate 358 of CAYUAV010000826.1, read as the reverse complement.
TGGATATATTTTAAATTCACAAAAACCAAAATAAATTTAAATGAAAACTTCATTCATTTTTTTGGGTATTATTTTAATATCTATAATGAATACCTATGGACAAAACGATGAACTTATTCTAAAAAAAGAAAAGAATAATAAGGAGAAAATTATCCGTGAGGGTAAGAAAATTAAAGTAATAACTTTTAATGATCAGAAGAGAGCAGGAAGTTTTGAAATTTGCAGCGATTCTGTTCTGATTGTAGAAGGAGACAGTTTATTGTTATCAGAAATCAAAGTAATTCGAACTATATCGATTGCATCAAAAATAACTGGTGGGACACTTGCCGGAGTCGGTGGAATCTTTACAGTTGGGGGG
>CAYUAV010000825.1:0-1773 GCA_964442665.1 uncultured Bacteroidales bacterium | reverse complement strand
GTTTATATTGGAAATGATACTACCAACGAAAAGCTCATGGAAATTGAATCTAAACGACAGAATGAGATATTAAAGCGACAGGAAAAGTTATTGCGTGAATCAGAAAAAGAATTAAGTCTAAAGCTTAAAGATGCTAAGAATGAAATGAAAGCTCAATTTAAAGAAATTGAACAGATCAAGCTTAGAAATGAAAGAACCCTGGAAGGTGCACTGGACGCTATAATCACCACCTCGTACAATAACAAAATTATATTCTATAATAAAGCTGCCGTTAACCTTTTTGGCTATTCCAAAGATGAAGTGATCGATCAGGACATTAGTATGCTTTTCGATCCTAAAACTATCGAAGAAGATGATTTTTTAAAAAAATACATAAGCCCCGGCGATAGTAAAATGGTTGGTGAACGAAAAGAGATACGAATCAGAAAAAAAACAGGTGAGGAGCTTCCGGTACTTATATTACTCTCAAAGGCACATGTCGAAAAAGAAACTACTTACACTGCCTTCATACAAACAATCGAAGTTGAGCTCTTCTGAACAGGATTATTCATAACTCTCACGAGTTAAAATATTACTTGAGACCAGTTCATATGCCGAGAAAAAGCAGAGACGATATAGAAGAAATACAGAAACTTCATGATAAAATTCATGAGCTGAATGAAAAACTGGGCATCAAGCAAAAGTTAGCAGAATATAATAATGAATTACTTTCTCAGGTGGGCGTACTTCTCTCAATGGGTTATCTACAATATAATTTTTCAGATAATTACTTGTTTTTCAATGATTCGTTACAACTTCTCTTCGCTAATTGTATAACCAGTGAGAAAATAAATTCAGAAGTTTTTATTGAGTCGGTTCACCCCGATGATAGAGCCTTTATTGAAGATTTATTTTCATCAGCAAAAACACCGGGTAAAAAAGTAAGCGGTCAGTTTAAGCTTACTCAACGAACTAAGGACAGCAGGGAAGTTAGACTATTCCAGATCAATGGAATATATACTAATAATAGTAATGATGAAGATATACTTTTCTGTGCTGTACGCGATATAACAAAAGAAAACAAACAGTTAAGGGAGCTTCAGCGCAATCTCGAAAAAGCTATGGAGTCGGATAAAATAAAGACAATTTTCCTCCTGAATATATCGCATAACATTCGCACACCAATGAATTCCATTCTGGGTTTTGCCGAATTATTAAGTATGACAGACCCTGGTCCGGAACGAAGAAAAGAATTTATACAGGTAATAAAGAAACAAAGTAAGAACCTGTTACAGCTTATTGACGACGTAGCAGAGATAGCTAAATACGAAAGCGGCACACTGACCATCACAAAAACTCCTGTAAAGCTTAATTTGTTGATCAATGAAATAGTTAAGGATATAGAAAATATCCGGTCGGCAAGTCGTAAGGAACATGTAAAAATCAAACTTACCTTACCCGAAAAAGGAGGAACTGAAATTTATACCGACGCCGGAAGATTGCACCAGATCTTCATAAACCTTATCAACCATTCTCTAAAATATACACTTGAGGGCTATATAGAACTCGGTTATAAAACTCCTGCCGATAACCGGATCGAATTTTTTGTTAAAGATACCAGCCAGGGGCTTGAAAAAGAAGACCTGAAGAACATCTTCGATCGTCTTGCCCAGTTTAGAAGTGATGATACAAGTCGCTATAATGAAGAGCCCGATTTAGGTTTAATTATCGCCAAATCGGTTGTTAAACTGCTGGGCGGTAAAATCAATATTGAAACTAACACCGATGCGGGAT
>CAYUAV010000824.1:0-1782 GCA_964442665.1 uncultured Bacteroidales bacterium | reverse complement strand
CTTTATATAATATAATACATAATATCGAAAAAAGAACTAAATGTCAATGGTGGTATGCAAATCTAGGTGTCAGATACCAGGTATTAGGTTTTAGTGAACAATTCACATTTCAAGGGCTAACCCTGTTGATATTCTTTTCAAAGAAGATTTGATCCTTTTACATTCTGTCATAATGTAAAGCACCGTACCCTAATTCATCTTTTATTGGGCGTTTCTTGGTTTAATATCACTTAATAATATTCCACCTTAATAACGCTTCGACTGCTTCGTAGCTGGTTACTTTCCCTTTCCCCGCTATTTGCAAGGGAGGACTACCAACAACAAGTCTTATCACATCATCTGGTTGAAGTAAGACGGTTATCCCTTTATCTGTTTTAGTCTCAATTCTTTTTCCTATCTCTAATTCTAATGCTTTTCCAAAATTCTGATAAATATCGGCTTCCTTTGGTATATCCTTATTATCCTTCTTGATTCTCTCGGCCGAGTCTTTTAGTTTGTTTAATACAGACATTAGTCGCCTCCTATATTTATAGTATATGCTAAAAGAAGGGAAGATGGCAAGGGTTTATTTTAAAATTTTTTGCGCACTTGATGAGAAAAATGCCCACATAACTGCATAATGTTTCTCAGATTGAAATGTATAATTAAATTTATCTCCGTTAATTTAACTTTTCAAAAAAAAGATCTCATCAATAAGAAAACTTGACAAAACATTGAATTGAGTATATTATGGAGATAATGTTTAAGTCAGTGTAGCAAGCAGAACTTTATTTAACGGAAAGAAGTTTATCGGTTTATTAATAATATGGATATCTAGCGATTAAAATTAAGATGGCTTGGGTTAAGGTAAACAATGGGTAGATTTCGTAATGAAAGTTGGTTTTTTATTTTAAACTATAAGGACTTAATTGGAATATATAAATAATGGGATTCTATTCGGAATACTTAGAAAAGCGTCTAAATTTCGATCAGCTTACTAGAGAGAGAAAAAAACATCTTAAGCAGATATCTCAAATACGAGATAGTCGAGATATACTTGTTTATGCTAGTGATTGGACTAAAGGAAATGCGCCTATTTCAATTGATTATTCTGATTTATTACCATTCCAAGATCAGTTGGCAAATCTGAAAGGAAAAAACATTGATATTATACTCGAAACACCAGGTGGATTAGCTGAAGTAGTAGAAGACCTTGTTAAACTTGTCCGAAATAGATATGATAAGGTCGGTATAATTGTACCCGGATATGCAAAAAGTGCTGGTACTATATTCGCTATGGCTGGGGATGAAATATTAATGAGTCCGATGTCCGCTTTAGGTCCAATAGATGCTCAAATTATCGCTAACAATAAAAGGTTTTCAGCCGAAGCGTTCTTAGAGGGACTTGAAAAAATTAAAGAAGAAGTAATAAGAGAAGGGAAATTAAATCCTGCTTATATTCCCATACTTCAGAATATTTCACCAGGAGAGATACAGCATTGTGAAAATGCCCAAACCTTTTCCAAAAAGTTGGTAACCGAATGGCTTAGTGAGTATAAATTTAAATATTGGGATAAGCATCATTCTACTGGTAAATCTGTAACCAAGAAAGAAAAAAAGAAACGTGCAACTAAAATAGCTACCACTTTGTGTAAACAGTCCGAATGGTTAACGCATGGACGCTCAATAAAGATTGATGATTTTAAAAGAATGCGTTTAAAAATTACGGATTTTAGCGTTCAGAAGGACCTAAATGAAGCTATTTTAAGGTATTATACGCTATTAAGGATGAGTTTCGATACA
>CAYUAV010000823.1:0-1786 GCA_964442665.1 uncultured Bacteroidales bacterium | reverse complement strand
TGATTTTTAAAATAGAACAATCGAATGAAAATCTGATTTTTACAACGTATCCTGCAGGTGATATCCTTACCGGTAAAATCAGTGGAAAATCCATAACTATGACGGGTGAATTTTCGGGCGAGAGCGGCAATAACGTCATTAGTTTTTCAGGAATAATCGGTGATGATGGGAGTACTTTAAGTGGAACGGCTACGTGGGAATGGTACTCTGACACATACAACTGCACAGGTACAGCCACAGTTACAGGCGAGAGAGCAGCAGATGTTGCCATCGACTATGAGGGAACCTGGAAAGGTTACTGGTTTAGCGATGAGTACGGGCTTAGCGGGACGTTTACAGTTGATGTGGATCAAAACGGCAACACACTCAGTGGCTCCATCGATGTGCCTGAAATAGACTTATTTGATGCCCGGTTACAGGGTGAAGTGCATGGTAATATCGTGTATTTCGGAGATATCGAAGGAAGTATTCTATTTGCCGGAACAGCTGAAGATAACACATCGTCGGGAGAATATACCTATCCGTATTTTAATGATAAGGGTACCTGGCTCGCTACACGAATTGTGAACCGGTAAAACACACAAAACCTAATGATACTTGTTGTAATCCGGTATATCATAGGGTTAATGTTATATAATTCTTTCCCGGCCCGTACCGGGATTTTTTCAACGCTCTTCACAAGAATCTTGTCACAAAGGCCATAAGATCCCGGGGGATCACAAGGAATTTAATACGATTACCCTTTTTTCAGGACTTCTTCTTTCGAACTCACGTTCAATTAAATTGCAGGAATCGTTAATTAAAGTGCAGAGAAATTCTTCAGAATATAAATTAAATTTTATATTTGAAAAAGTTAATATCATCGTTACATAAAATATATGCAAGAAACAACGGAGAATTAAAATCGGTCACTGTAAAAACAATCAAAAAATTAAAACTGAAAATAAAATAAAGTATGGAGTTCAGAAACAACTTCAAAAACGGAAAGAAATTGATTTATTCTACCTGTGTCTGAAAAGATGTTCAACAACAGGTATTTCAATCAGCCAATTATCCCAAAAATTTATACAGTATGAAAAAGAGTAATTTATTAAGTCTAAGTATGGTAATTGTAATCAGCTTATTCACAAGCCATCTTAACGGCCAGAGTGCATTTGTAAATTTAAATGTCGGATATGCCGGTAAATTAAGTTCTTCAAACCTGGAATATTTCCAGTTTTACAATTACACAACCGATAATAATTCCTCAACTTATGAACAGGTGAAGGTATCGCTGGGGAAAGGATTTAATATAGGAGGAACTTTTGGTTACATGTTTAATGAAAATATCGGCGCCGATTTAGGGCTTACATTTTTAATTGGTGGTAAATCGAAAGCAAAGGATGAATATGTTGGGGGAACAACTGATTATACCCTCTCGGCAAAAATGGTAAGAATAAATCCATCTCTGATAATTGCCTCCGGCCTTGAAGGAATAAATCCCTATGCAAAATTCGGATGGATCATAGGTTCCGGTTCTATTGAATTTTTGTTCGAAGATCATGACGGGGGCGATGAACTGAATTTCAGAACGAAATTGAATGGTGGTTTAGCTGTGGGATTCACCGCGGGTGTAGGGATCTTATATGAATTGGCTGATAATATGTCGTTCTTTGGTGAGATCAGCATGATCAATATGTCTTACTCTCCAACCAAAGGGGAGATAATCGAAGCTTCTTATAATGGACGGGATGTTTTATCGGATTTAACAACTAACGATAAAGAAGTTGAATTCGTCAACAGCTAT
>CAYUAV010000822.1:0-1787 GCA_964442665.1 uncultured Bacteroidales bacterium | reverse complement strand
ATTCACTTATCAAATTTTATTCTTTGGCAAACCATGTAATGAGGAATAAGACCATCACCAAGGCCCCAGCTACTGCTGTAGGAATATACAAGTAATCCTTCCTGCTCATTTGAATCATCCCAAATAATAGCAGGATGCCAGGACATAGTTTCTCCGACTATTGGAGCTGCAATGCCACTAATAATTCTTTCATGGTTATACCAGTTTATACCGTCATCGGAATATGCTATATATGTTCCCGAATATCCGAACTCTCCAAAGTACTCTCTTGAGTACCAGTCATCGACGTCATATAACATAATATACTTATCGAGATAATCGGAATACGTTACAAATGGGTTTCCTGAACTTGAATAATTTTTATCAATAACCGTTATAACCGGACTGTCAAGTCCCTTTATTCCGGGCTGCGAGAAGCTTCCATTGTAATATTTATACCAATTGCCAGCAACAGGTGGATTTGAGGATATATCTGCCCGTGCCATAAAAATCTGAACTCCTCTCCAGTCAACCCGTGAAGCATCGCCATAATATGCATATAGATAGTTGCCGTCTCTGCTTTTAATACAACAAGGAGCACCTGATCCTCTGTCGGGTTGATCTGGAAAACTTTCCCAATACTTATCTTTCTGGCAGGTTATAACCGGTCCTGCTTTAGTAAAACCAAGTCCATTGTTTTCGGAAATTGCAAGACCCACAGAGGCATAGAATCCGGATATTCCATTGGGAAACTGAGGCATATCTTCATGATCTTCGCCATGATAAAAGGCATACATTATTCCGTCAGTGTGATAATAAACTCCCCCTATTCCTGCATACCCGTTGTCAAACTCACCCGGGTCACCTTTTGATAATACTTCGGTTACATTTGTAATATTTTCGATAGAATCTCCCTCAAAAAGATATGTTGATATACCTGCAACAACAAACATGCGAAAGGGATATCCGTCTCTTTCATGAATAACTGTTATGGCCAAATCAGGAAAAAATCTTAAATCAAATGAGCCATCAGGGTAAAGTGTCGTAATTTTTGATAGAAGATAAGCATGAGGGGAAGTGTATTCAAAAGTCAAATCAGCAATTTCAGACAAGTCATACGAATCGGTCCCCTCATTTGTTTGTATATTTATTGTTTGCCCGGCAGTCAACGGGAATAAAACAATTATAATAATGAATGAAGATATAATACTTTTCATCGGATAAACAGTTACTTATTTTATCAATAGCATTTTATTGCTTCGTACCATCCCCTTATAAATTATCTTATAAGTATAAAAGCCACTGATTACTTTTTGACCCTTTTCATTTTTACCATCCCATTCCAGTTTATAATTTCCCGGAGGAGTATTGCCAATCTGATATGTCTTTATTCTTTGTCCTTTTAAATCATATATCGAAATTTCAACATCCCCGGTTTGCGGAATATTATAACGAATAGTTGTTGATGAACTAAAAGGATTAGGATAATTTTCGGGCGACGAAAATGATTCAGTAAGATTTTCTTCTTTTTGCTGATTTTCAGAAGCTGTAACCGTACTAAAAGTTATTTTCTTAATTTCAACAATATTATACGTAATTACAGTTCCGTCATTCTTTTTTATTTTCAGTGTTTGTGAATGAAGGAAACTAAAACAGCAAAATGTGAATATCAGGATTACGACAGATTTTTTGCACATAATAACCTCCCATTTTTACCATACTGGTTAAACAGCAATTTCCGTGTTGCTTCTTTCCTCTTTTTAACCAGCCATGAAAATTACGATTTCCTTGTAAGAAATCAAAATTTG
>CAYUAV010000821.1:0-1807 GCA_964442665.1 uncultured Bacteroidales bacterium | reverse complement strand
TGTAGGCTGCCTTAAGCGACTGAAGCACCTGAAAAATCTGAGGCGTGATAATTTCGCCATTCGATACTATTAACTCTCCCTTCTGAATTAAACCTTTCTTAACTGAAATTTCATTCAACCGTGCATTCTTTTCACGGTCCGAAGTTACCTGGTCGTAAAATACATTAGGTGTAATGAAACGTTCAATTTCAAATTCATCGAAAAATTCTTTGTATTTACTTCGATACCAGTTATTCTTATACGTACCATCTTCCCCAAGTTTTGAATTGATGTACTCATACGCCGATTTAGGCGTGAAAACATCCGACAAACTTACTTCGTCGGCAATATTACCACGAAGCAAAATAATATCCGTATTAGGCTTTAATTTATAATCACCATCCGGTAATTCAATTATTCCTTTAACATAAACCTTTTCAAGCAGTGAATAAATCAAACCGTCGTAATATTCCTGCATTTCGCGCAGCACGGCATATTTTTTACTGCCACGATACTCATCTTCATTTTCAATATTGAACTTCTTCAGAGAATAGGCGATCCATTCGGTAACAAAATCTTGCTTGAATTTATTTAATTGCTCGGCCGAATAGTAAGCGTCGAAGGTAAAGAACATCTTTACTTCAGCAAGCACCGAATCTCTCTCAGCCTGTAATTCCTGGTCAGTTTTTAGTATTGAAAAATTGAATGGCGCAATAAGATCTGCTTCTTTCCACGGACTGGCTACCTGAAATTCATACGTAAATTTCCTTTCTCTCGGCATCATATATGCCAGAAGAAAGAATGCAATTATAAATAACAGAATAGTACTTCCAAATTTATAGTTACTCTTTATTTTCTCAAAGAATGGACGCATGCCTCTTATAGTTGCCGCAAAAGTACCAAAAAAAATGATTTATACCGGAATCGCCGGTTACGATTCAATTATTAAATTATCCTTCTAACAGTATTCATCCTGAATTGTTTGAAATAGAAAACTTAAGGAGTATTTTTGAATAAAGATCAGATTATGAGCAGGATTATCTGTCGACTCACGTTAGTTCCCTTACGCAGCGAACCTGATCACCGTACTGAACAGGTCAGCCAGATGCTTTTCGGTGAGACTGCCGTTATAAAAGAGGTAAAACAGAATTGGTACAGAATCGTCATGGACAATGATTCCTATACCGGTTGGGTCGAAGCTGATTCGATGCAATCCCTCCAATCCGGATCTTATAATCAAGAAAGGATCATGGTCAGAAAGCCATTTATTCAATTAAAGCATAAAAACGAAGGTTTGATCATATGTGCCGGTTCTGAAATACTTTTGCCCGATACAAACAATACCGTTACTATAAATGAACGAATATATAAGCTGACAAATACTGACTTTTCTGTGAAAAATTCGATTATAGATGATGCGCTGAAGTATGTTAACACACCCTATTTATGGGGCGGAAGAACCGTTTTCGGATGTGATTGTTCAGGGTATATTCAAACGGTATTCAGGATAAATAATATCCGGCTTCCACGCGATGCTAAAGACCAGGCGAAAAAGGGAATTGAATTACCTTCATTTGACGAAATCCGGGCGGGCGATCTGGTATTTTTTGAGAATGAAAGCCGAAATATTATGCATGTCGGGTTGTATCTCGGTGAAAGTAAAATTATCCATGCATCAAAATGGGTCAGAATTGACAGGTTGGATGAAAAAGGTATTTATAATGAAGAGACTAAAAAATATACCCATAAATTCAATAGCGCGAGACGTATGGAATAGAGAGGTTTATCAAATTCAGGTTCTGTAAAGCTATGAAAGGTTCGAAGCTTG
>CAYUAV010000820.1:1554-1813 GCA_964442665.1 uncultured Bacteroidales bacterium | reverse complement strand
GAGGTTGTCATGCGATTGTTTCTGATTTTATTCTGTATCACGATTTTTGGCATTCCTGTTTTTGCACAGGAACAAACTTTAATGAGTAACAATTTTGAAAGCGGCGGATTTGGCGGACCGGTGATCAAATTTACACAGATGAATGATGAGCTGGGGATTCTGGTAGGAGGGCACGGCGGATGGATTATCGGCCACACAGTTGTGATCGGCGGCGGAGGATACGGTCTTGTAAATGAAATTGTGTCAAAAGAAATTTCGC
>CAYUAV010000820.1:0-1544 GCA_964442665.1 uncultured Bacteroidales bacterium | reverse complement strand
CGGTGGTCGCCGTATCATTAATTCCGACAAATTGGTTCATTTTGCGATTCAAACATTGATCGGCGGCGGCAGTGTTTCGCACAACGATGGCAAGAAGTATTTTGGCGAGGATTATAATGAAGAATCGGATGCTTTCTTTATAATAGAGCCGAGCATTGATCTCGTTCTTAATGTGACCCCCAATTTTCGTCTGGCTGGAGGAGCCAGTTACCGGTATATTACCGGAGTTAATCTAAGCGAAATCACTAATTCGGATTTAAGCGGTCCTTCTGCCCAGATTTCTTTTATGTTTGGAAGCTTTTAATCTATCTTATTTCAATCTGTAAAAAGGCCTGCGTTATCTGCGGGCCTTTTTCATTTATATTGACTTCGGTATATTTGCAAATGAATTACTGATTTTATATGAATCTCGTAAAAGTTGTTGACTCATATTAATTTAACTGATATATTTTGTTGACTCGTTTGTATTAAAATAGTAAACGGAAAATATTTAATCGTGGTGTTTACATTATAATGTATTGGTATGTCCCAATTTAAGGTAATGGAGAAACCCTAACATGGGACAATCCAATAAGATAAAGGAAGAAGATATAGAGTTCATAAACTTTTTATTTAATGAAATGAAATTTACTTTTCATTCTGCTTTTGTTGGGTTGATTGCAATTTTTGTTGGGATTTTTGAAATTTTGAAAATTTTAGCATTAATGTGTTTTCAATTTTTTCGAAAGACTTGATTTTTAAATCTTGGCGAATTTCATTTGATAAGTTGATAAAATCATGGAGAAAGTTCGAACTATTTTTTTTGACATTTTCATAATCATGGTTCAGTAGGAAATTAAAAATAAGGTCAATAATTTTGTTTGATAAAACATGTGTATGTTTGGAGGTATAAGTCATTAGATCTTCTTTTATTTTAAGATATTGAGTTTCATGGCATTCAGATAAAGATATACATTTAAACAATTGTGTAGATAAATCTTGAATTTTATTATAATGTTTTAGTTTTTCTTTGTACAAATGAAAGCGAATTTGATTAAAAGAGGCGAGCCATATACTTAATACACCGACAATGAAACCCAAAATGAATTGCATATTATCCTCTAAAATAAGATATATGAATTAAAGTAATAGTAATTATAAAAAGATGCAAGGAGATAATGGAAGATAAAAAATTAGGTATATATAGAATGTATTGATGATTTGATATCATGCCGATAAATTTAAAAAAATTCCTCTTCTGTTTTTTTTATACATTCTGTTGTTTCCAAGTTATTTTTTCTGAGACACATCAGATTCAAGGTCAATTGTCATGCTGGCTTGCTACCAATTATATAAATGACTGGAATTCTTCGATCGGTCTGCGGTATATCCCAACACTGGATGGCTCCTTATTTCATTTTTACGGGATAAACACGGATTGTGAAATTTCTTTGAATAGCTATGCCACAGCAGATAATTTTATTAAGGAACATATCCACACGTTAGGCCGGATTGATCTCTACAGAATATGGCTGAGGTTTTACACAAATCAATTTGAAGCGCGA
>CAYUAV010000819.1:0-1818 GCA_964442665.1 uncultured Bacteroidales bacterium | reverse complement strand
CAGATGTCAATTAATCTGGGGTCGGGGGTCAGGGAACGGGGTTCAGCAAGAAGATTTTTTACAACTTCTTCGGCTAATTTACGCGGATTGGTTTTGAGCTGCTTAGCTATTGCCATAACGCCGTTAGCCTGATAATCACCGAACCTGGCGTCCGTAGCCGGCCTGACAATAGCGGGACAATCAGACAAGCCGGTTACTTGTTGCATTGCGTTTGAAACACATTGTTCGAGAATATCGATTATATTTTTCATAAAATTTGCGTAGGGTGGGCTTTAGCCCACCGAATTATTTTCATAATGCCTGTAGTCTCTGAATTTCCTTTTGAATTTCTGGAATTATTTCAGGATTGTGAATAATCTTGTTTTTGCCTTCGGCTATTGAAATGATGTAAAAAACTCTGCCCCCAAATTTCTGTGTAAATTTTTCGTGAGTTCTTTTTTGGAATTCGAGTTCGTTTATTATTTGCGTAATATAAGCATAACCGGCTGGTTTAATTTGCAAACCTATATATTTTCCTTTAATATCAATATAGAAGTCAACATTATATCCCCTGTCCCATTCATCCGGTGCTGGTTGAACTTTTACTCCTAATTCCTTTTCGAGTTGTCCATAAATAGTTTGAATTTCGGATTGATATCCTTTAAATGTTCTTGCAATCACAAGATAAATCACAAAATCAATGCAATCTTGTTCAGTAATACTCTCAATTTCAGCTTGGCATATCTCGGTTATCTTTATAAATAATTGCCTTCCAAGTTGTTCCAAATGTTCGCGCGGATAGACATTGGTATAATAATATTTTTCCCAATCTTCCATCACTTTCGGTGCACATTTTCTTATGTGTTCGACTACCGGACCAACTTTGTTCTTGCGGTTCAGTCCCCACCGCATATTTGCGCCGTTTAAAATCCATTCTTTAGCCATTATGTCCGCCCTGATATTGTAGAAAACGCTTTTTATGTATAAAATCTATATCTGTATCAACTTTTGCCATTCCATTTTTCAAGAGGTGAGCATTGATAAAAGTTTTATTCTTCAAATATAGATAACACAGTAGGTTGTTATCCTTATCGTATTTAACCGTGTCATATTTCAGGAATACCTGTTGTCCCTGAAGTTTGCCTCTCAGAAATTCAACCGCTTTGCCGTTTTTCTGTTTGTCCTCACGTATCCCTATCAGACGAATTTTGAGATTGTCGTTGAGTATCATTTTTTCGGAAGAAAGAATCTGTTTGACTATGAAATAATCGTTTCTGCTGGAAGGATTATTGTCGATTCGCGAGCCGAAGGTCATTTTTCGTGGGTCGATTTTTTTATCGAATTTTACGGGGTCTTTGAATATATAAGGCAGTTTCTTTATTTCCTCTGCGTAATCGCCACCTTTTTCACCCTCAATAAAAGCAAATTCTGAGGCATCGAAAAAGTCACCACCTTCGGCTCCGATTTTTTTGCGAATCAGCGGGATAAAATCCTTGTTGATTTCGTAGCCGACAGAGTTTCTGCCGTTATTTTTCGCTGCCAGTGTCGTTGTGCCGCTGCCTAAAAACGGGTCAAGCACCGTATCGCCCACGAAGGTGAACATTCGAATCAATCTAGCAGGCAGCTCTTCGGGGAACATTGCAAGGTGCTGAGTCTGCCTTTCGCCCGCAAAATTCCAATGGCCTGAAAAATAGCTGTTCCACTGTTCGGTCGTCAGGCGTGATGCCTCTTTAATTTTCTTAGGAACAGGTTTTGAGTTTCCCGGCTTTTTGAATAACAGAATAAATTCGTAATCGAGCTTCAGGATGCCGTTGCGAGGATATGGGAAAGAACCCATTA
>CAYUAV010000818.1:0-1820 GCA_964442665.1 uncultured Bacteroidales bacterium | reverse complement strand
CCAAATTGATTGTTAAACCTGGATGCTATATTTCTTGACAGCTCAAGATGTTGCTCCTGGTCCTTGCCAACCGGAACATAGTCAGCTCTGTAAATAAGAATATCGGCCGCCTGTAAAATGGGATATATGAACAAACCTGCAGAGACAAAATTATCTTTTGAAGCTGATTGAAGCAGTTCTGATTTATCCTTGAACTGCGTCATTCGCGTAAGTTCACCATAAGATGTCACGCAATTGAATATCCAGGTCAGTTCGGTATGCTGGGGGACAAGAGATTGCACAAAAACGACCGATTTATCCGGATCGATACCGCAAGCCAGCAGTTCAGCCAACATCTGAAGGGTATTTTCTTTCAGTGCCTTCGGATCGTATGGCATTGTCATGGCATGCAAATCGACAACACCATAAAAGCATTCATACTGATCCTGTATGACCACCCAGTTTTTAACCGCACCGAAATAATTTCCCAGATGGATTTCGCCGGTAGGTTGAATACAAGATAAAACTCTTTTTTTTGTCATGATCTGAAAAATAGACAGGTTTGCTTAACAGCTCACAAAACTAAGAAATGTTATGTAATATTCAGAATATGGTTTCTGATATCATCGCAATTTCCCGAAAACCTGGCTCAACATAACATATTTTATAAAAAATAAGTTTATTCAGAGCTTTTGGATAATGCCTTTAAAGATTTCAGCAAGTTGCGGTTCGGCTTCCATCGCAGCTTTTTGAATTCGGATATGTGAAATTGGTTCAATTTCCCCGGGTATTCCCAAATCGGTGATAATACTCACAGCAAAGCAACGCATATCCATCTGACGGGCAACAATGACTTCCGGTATTGTCGACATTCCCACAGCATCGCCACCGATCAGTCTGAAATAATTATACTCTGCAGGAGTCTCGTATGCAGGACCTGTCACGCCAACATACACACCTTTTTTAACAGGAATCTTACAATTTTCGGCAACAGATAATGCCTGATCAATAAGTTCCGGATCATATGCCCGGTTCATATCGACAAACCGTGGTCCCAGCTTTTTATCGTTAATTCCGATAAGCGGACTTGGCAAAAGATTTATATGGTCGGTTACAACCATCAGGTCGCCAACATGAAAATCGGGATTAATTCCGCCAGCAGCATTGGAAAGCAAAAGATTTTTTACTCCCAGATGTTTCATTACCCTGACCGGATAGGTAACCTGTTCCATTGTATATCCCTCGTAATAGTGAATTCTGCCCTGCATGACAACAACAGGAATCGAATTTAAATGCCCGAAAAATAAAGTCCCCTTATGACCCGGAACTCCTGAAACCGGGAAATGAGGAATAGCTGAAAATAATAACTCATCAACAACTGAAACTTCATTGACAAATGCTCCGAGGCCACTTCCCAAAATAATGCCCACCGAAGGTTTTATGGTTGCGAGGTTAGCGATGTAAGCGACCGATTCGTTTATTTTTTGTAACATACTTCAGTATATGCTGGTTAAATTCATGCTGTTTATCGTCAAGGAATTTTATAGTAACCGGCAGATAGTATATTAATTCTTTCAATTCAGTATTACTATTTGAAAGTTGTCTGATCTTTACAGCATCCTTCTCGGTAGTGATAACAAGTTTCATTTTATTATTCAGCGTTTTGAGTTTTCGCTGTACATTATCCATATCGGCCGGTGAATAGGTATGATGATCGGGATATCTGACGTGCTGAATTGAATAACTGATGCTCTTTAATTTCCTGTAAAGCGATTTGGGATTGGCAATACCAGTAAGCAGGACTATTCCCAGGGATTTTTTGTCGAGTTCATCAAGGTCAA
>CAYUAV010000817.1:0-1826 GCA_964442665.1 uncultured Bacteroidales bacterium | reverse complement strand
CTCTTGTCCCTTTCATATTTCCATTGTTATTGTCACGCCATCCCATCAGCTGCATCTTACTATCAAACAACAAGGATCGGAAAGTCGTCCTGTCTTTTACAGCAAGGGTAACCAAAGGCTTTCTTTCGTTATGGAAACGGATCATTTCGCTAAGATCCAGTTCAGTTATTATGTCGGTTCCCATAACAATAAAGGGACCACCATCTTTTAAATACTCCGAAGCTTTAACTATAGCACCACCGGTATTCATAAGCTCATTTCTTTCGTCAGAAATTATAAAAGGCAAACCAAATCCATTGCTTTTTTTCAGATAATCTGTAATCTGATCGGGAAAGTGATGTACATTAACTATCAGCTCACTGATGCCATATTTTTTAAGATACCGGATGGTCCATTCAAGTAATGTATGATTTTCAACTTCGAACAGAGCTTTTGGCCTTGTGTCTGTGAATGGTTTAAGCCGCGTTCCAAGGCCGGCTGCCAGTATCATTGCCTTCATTAATCCCTCATATTTTTTTGGGTGAGCATAGTTTTTCTTTTTGTGAGCCTCCAAACTGCATTTTTTATATATGTATTTCACATTTTTTGATGGCAGTTACCCAGAGACATTCCTGGCTGTTTTATACATTGTTTTGGTCATCAGTTGTCTTTTGTTCCCTGTGAATTAAATTCACTTTAACAGGATATTTTTTTCTCAGTTCACAAAACAGATACTCAGCACAGTATACCGAGCGATGTTGTCCGCCAGTACAACCAAAACTTACCATCAAATGTTCATACCCCCTGTTCAGATAATTTTCAATAGAAGAAAATACCATTTCCGTTGTCCGGGCTAAAAATTGCTTTACTTCTTCCTTTTCCTCCAAAAATTCAATAACAGGTTTATCGTTACCGGTTAAACCCTTATACTGATCCAACACTCCCGGGTTTGGCAGTAATCTGCAGTCGAACACATATCCGCCTCCATTCCCTGAATAATCCTCAGGAATTCCCCGGCGGTATGAAAAACTATACACAGAGATTGTAAGTTTATCGTCGGGTAAGAATGAGCCCTGAAAAGCAGGCTGATCGGTCATTTGCAACAGTGTTGAAATAAGGTGCGGTAGTTTCACACCCAGATCAAAGTGCGTAAGCAGCCATTTCAGGTTAGCTATTGCCGGTGGAATGCTTTGCAGGAAAACGGGTTTCCTTTCGAAGTATCCCCGGTAACCATAAGCTCCGAATGCCTGCAGTGACCGTATCAGGATAAAGCCGGGAAAATATTTTAAGAATGTTTTTTTATCGAAGAAGGAATATTTGCCGAATACATCAAGGTAATATTCCAGCAATTCGGACCGCAAATCAGGAGACAAAGCTGTTTTTGCCTCAAAAAGCAGCGAAGCCAGATCGTACTGTAATGCCCCTTCTCTTCCACCCTGGTAGTCGATAAAATATACCCTACTTCCCTTGAGCATGATATTCCTGGACTGGAAATCGCGATATAGAAAAAATCCTGAGGGAGCTTCGGTTAAAAAATCAGCCAGCGTATGAAAATCATCTTCGAGTTTCTGCTCATGAAATGGTGTATAGGCCAGTTTAAGAAAGTGGTACTTGAAATAGTTTAAATCCCATAACATCGATTGTTTATCAAATGCCGATCGCGGATAACATATCGAATAATCGAAATCTTCTGCAGTCTTATATTGTATTGCAGGCATATTCTGAATAACCTCTTTATACCAGGTTTTGAAGTTTTCATTACCCGAATGATGTCCATCGGAAACCAGCCTGAACAGATCAGTCTCTCCCAGATCCTCGAGAAGATATATATTCCTGTCAAGATTATG
>CAYUAV010000816.1:0-1834 GCA_964442665.1 uncultured Bacteroidales bacterium | reverse complement strand
TGTTCGGCTCAGTTTGGGAACCGGAACCGCGCAATCTTCATTGGCAGAATGCAGATTACTTCGGCAGGATAAAATTGGTATCAGCTTTATCAACCGGCATTGGGGAAGAACACTCTTCTAGAACGGACAAAACTTTTTATTTGCAACAGAACTATCCCAATTCCTTCAACCCAAGCACTACAATCAGTTGGCAGTCACCGGTAAGCAGTAGGCAAACCCTAAAAATCTTTGATGTACTTGGAAGAGAGGTAGCAACATTAATTGATGAAGAAAAACCTGCAGGCACTTATGAGGTAACATGGAATGCAGCGAACCTGCCGAGCGGTGTGTACTTCTATCAGCTTAAAGCAGGCGATTTCACAGCAACCAAAAAGCTTTTGCTGCTTAAGTAATGTGTAAACCTTCGAGGTTGCCTGTCGTATACACTACCTTAACCTCGAAGGTTACCCAAAAGCTTCTGCTGCTGAAATAAGAATATGAAATATGGATTGTAAAAAGTATGCTTTGTCATTTCGACCCCGATTCAATGTGTTTCCTTATAGTAGTCGGGGGAGAAATCTTGCGTATGGCTTTTTGAAATTTATCTCCGAATGAATCCTTAGGATGATCATCCCGGTTAATTGCTTGAATTCCTCGGTAACCTGGATTCGTTCCGACAGTGTTATTCCTTTGGAAGACAGGTCTCTTTTCTATTTTAGATAATTCCTAAATACTGCTGTTTATAATAAATTTCACTCCAATGAATTTCGATTAACTTTTAACCGCTGGCTGTCATTCTTTAACTATATTCAACATTTTTATTGATTTTTAAGCTTAAAAAAGCTACACTTGTATTGAACATTCCTAGAACAATATAAAATTTTCCTTCCCGGATATATTGTTTAATCCTGTTGATCATTAATATTACGGGGGTTTTATGTTCGGGGAAAATATTTCTCATTACAGGATTCTTGAGAAGCTCGGTTCGGGCGGTATGGGTGAAGTTTATAAAGCCGAAGACCTAAAGCTCCGCCGGACAGTAGCATTAAAATTTCTTCCTATTGAACTAACCCGCGATGAAGAAGCAAAAAATCGTTTTATTCGGGAAGCTCAGGCGGCCTCGGCTCTTCAACACAATAATATTTGTACAATTCACGAAATTGACGAAACGAATGACGGGCAGCTCTTCATTTCTATGGATTATTATGAAGGGGAAACTTTAAAGAATAAAATCTGTAGAGAATTATTAAATGGAGAAGAAATAATAAATATAACAACACAAATTGCTGAAGGATTATGCAAAGCACATGAAAAAGGAATAATCCACAGGGATATTAAACCTGCAAATATTTTTATTACAAAAGAAGGGACTGTAAAAATACTCGATTTCGGGTTAGCTAAGAGAATAGATCAAACTCAATTTACAAGAACAGGAATGAAATTCGGAACAACAGATTACATGTCGCCTGAACAAATAAAGGGAGAGAAAGTTGACCTTAGAACTGATATTTGGTCTTTAGGAATAATTTTATATGAAATGCTTACCGGGCAGCAGCCTTTTAAGGCAGATTATGAACAGGCAATAGTCTACTTAATCTTAAACCAGGAACCCGAAGATGCAGGGAAATTCCGTGAAGATATACCTGAAAAACTATTAGATATTTTAGAGAAATCTATTGCAAAGGACAGAGAAGACAGGTACGAAGATTTAGGATTGATGATTGATGACTTAAGGAATGTTATAAATGAGGAAGAAATCTCTTCTGATAAATTTGAACTCCCTGCTCCAAGACCATCACAGTCTATAGCAGTAATGCCTTTTGTAAACATGAGCGCTGATCCTGAACAGGAATAT
>CAYUAV010000815.1:0-1836 GCA_964442665.1 uncultured Bacteroidales bacterium | reverse complement strand
AGAATTCTGGTAGATAAATATGCGGTTAAAACCCTGGCCTACCAGCGAAATAATAATATCCTGCTTAAGAGAACTGCCAAAATGAACAGTAAACCCCAGCTTGAAATTTATAACGACGATGTGAAATGCAGTCACGGAGCCACAGTAGGGCAACTCAACTCCGAAGGTCTCTTCTACCTCCGTTCAAGAGGGATCGGTTATGAAGAAGCACGGCACCTGATGATGTATGCTTTTGCCAATGAGGTTATTGATAAGATCTCACTTGATCCATTGAAGGAACGGATGAACGAAATGGTCGAAAAACGGCTGCGCGGTGATCTGGTACGTTGCGAAAACTGCAATATTCATCAATTGTAAAGTTCAGCATCGCCGGTTATGAACGAATGAACTGGCAAATATCATTTCATGCCATTGACTATCGGCTTATATTTGCCGGGAGATAAGCAAAAAATTACTATGCCAAATTTTGATATACAAAAAGTCCGGGCCGACTTTCCGGTTCTTTCGCAGAAAGTGTACAATAAACCCCTTGTATATTTCGATAATGGTGCTACTTCCCAAAAACCATTGCCGGTAATTGAAGTTGTTAATCGTTTTTATTCCGAACTTAACAGCAGCATTCACCGGGGTGTACATTTCCTGAGCGATCAGGTTACAAATGCCTATGAAGATGCACGCGAAAGGGTTCGCAATTTTATTAATGCTGAAAAATCATCGGAAATTATTTTTACCAGTGGAACAACAATGTCTATTAATCTGATTGCATTTTCATTCGGCGAAAAATATATTCACGAAGATGATGAGATCATTATAACCGAGATGGAACACCATGCCAATATTGTTCCGTGGCAAATGCTATGTGAGCGCAAGGGCGCCCGCCTTAAAATCGTCCCTTTTAGTGATCAGGGTATTTTACAAATTGATAAACTGCCCGAACTGATTACCGGAAAGACAAAACTCGTATCGGTCACCCATATCTCTAATACTTTGGGTACGGTTAATCCCATAGGAGAAATCATCCGGGTCGCACACAATGCCGGTATTCCGGTTTTGGTTGATGCCGCCCAGTCGATACAACATACCAGTATCGATGTTCAGGCCCTTGACTGTGATTTCCTGGTTTTTTCAGGACATAAAGTTTATGGACCTACAGGAATCGGTGTTCTTTACGGAAAAGAAAAATACCTGGAGGAACTTCCCCCTTACCAGGGCGGAGGCGATATGGTCGATGTTGTTACCTTCGAAAAAACCACCTATAATGTTTTACCTTTTAAATTCGAAGCAGGAACCACCAATTATATCGGGGCAATTGGCCTTGCCACAGCCCTTGATTATATTGTCTCGCTTGGAATTAAATCAATAGCAGCCTATGAAAAAGAGTTATTGCATTATGCTACGGAAAAACTCGATAAGCTGGGCAAGATAACCGTTTATGGACGTGCTCCGGAAAAATCATGCATTATATCGTTCCTGATCGACGGAGTACATATGGCCGATGCCGGCATGATCTTCGATAAAATGGGAGTGGCAGTACGTATCGGGTCGCACTGCGCCCAGCCTGTATGGCAGCATTATGGCATCGATGGTTCACTGCGTGTATCGCTTTCCATGTATAATACCAAAGAAGAGATTGATTATCTTTGCTCGGCTGTTCAACAGGTGAAATCGATGTTCGCCTGAGAGCTGAACACAAGATTATCTTATTTGTTAAAGCAATAAATGGTGGCAACAATTGAGGAAGTACAAAAGGATATTGTGGATGAATTCGTTGTTTTCGACGACTGGCTGGACAGATACAATTACCTGATCGAATTATCGAATGAATTGCCTGTAATT
>CAYUAV010000814.1:0-1840 GCA_964442665.1 uncultured Bacteroidales bacterium | reverse complement strand
CGGTAGCTGAAGATGTACTTGTGTCAGGGAGCGACAACATGCCCTATACGGGAGTTCTGCAATGTACCGACGGCAATCTCGATACCCAGTCGGCCGGGGTAACACTGACCGGCAAATCGTTGCTCCATAGCGCACCCCTTACGGCGGAGGCATTCAAACGTGGATTATTCGGCAATTACGGACAGCATATGGTTTCTGTCGGTTTGCTGCTGTTTGCCTTTTCAACGGCTATTTCCTGGTCGTACTATGGCGACAGGGCAGTGACATATTTATGGGGAGCAAAGTATATTACCCTATACAGGTTGATTTATGTGGTGGGATTCTTCCTGGCTTCGTTTACCGATACCACCGTGATATGGACTTTTTCGGGTATCACCATTGCCCTGATGGCCATACCGAATTTATTCGGTCTGCTGATCCTGCATCGCGAGATAAAAGATACCATTAAGGATTACTGGACCGATTTTGATACGATTTTTCCAGGGGAAAAGAGATAAATTGTTTATTGTATATTTTAACTGATAAGATTCTCAACAAAAAGAGTTATGGAATCATCGATTATTTTTATGTGATAAATGAGTAATTAATTGCTGAAAAAAGTACTACAGATTTAAAATTGTTGTTTATTAATATTAAGGCATAATTTTTGAAATTCCATAACATTTTACCAAACCCTGATACATGAAAATATTTTCAGTTACATTTATCTTCCTGGTAATAACAAATAGTTCCTTTTGCCAGCACTATGTTATTAGTGGCAGTATAACCGATAGTAATTCAGGTGAAACATTAATCTCGGCAAATGTTTATGAAACTTCTTCGCTGAAGGGTACTATCAGTAATAATTATGGTTATTATTCTATAATACTGCCTAAGGGGAAGGTCAAAATAGTATGTTCCTTTATTGGATATCAGACTCAGGAAGTTGAACTGGATGTAACACATGACATTACAGTCGATTTTAAACTGGAACCGGTTCTTGAGATTGAAGAAGTAGTGATAACTGATAAGAGCCCGCAACAAATGGTTCGAAGTACACAGATGAGCATGCTGGAATTACCGGTCCTTCAGACAAAGCAACTTCCTGTATTGTTCGGAGAAGTTGATATCATAAAATCGCTGCAGCTTATGCCGGGAGTACAATCGGGAACTGAAGGTTCAACCGGTCTCTATGTCCGGGGAGGAGGACCTGATCAGAATCTGATTTTACTCGATGGTGTTCCTGTTTACAATGTGAACCATCTTTTTGGTTTTTTCTCGGTTTTTAATGCTGATGCCATAAAAAGTGTGAGTCTAACGAAGGGAGGTTTTCCGGCGCGGTATGGAGGGCGATTATCATCAGTGATCGATATACGAATGAAAGAAGGTAATATGAAAGAATTTAAGGGTGAAGGATCAGTCGGATTGCTATCATCAAAGCTCACCCTTGAAGGCCCTATTATTAAGGATAAAACTTCATTTATTATATCAGGGCGACGTACCTATATTGATCTTCTTAGCTATCCCTTTCAATATATACTAAATAAAAGACAATTGGGCGATGATGAAAGAGCTTATGCCGGATTTTTCTTTTATGACCTGAATGCCAAGGTCAACCATATTTTTAATTCGAATAACAGATTATTCCTCAGCGCATATTTCGGAAAGGATAAATTTTATCTGAAGGAGAAGTATAAATATGAAGATCAGGAAACTAATTATTCGAGTCAGAGCGAAGGTAGCGGAGGGTTGCGTTGGGGGAATGCTACGGTTGCACTACGCTGGAACCATCTTTTTAATAACCGGTTATTCAGTAATTTAACGTTGACGTTTAGTGATTATACTTTCGTAACTTATTTTG